>CAZZEF010000047.1:7396-10289 GCA_964652875.1 uncultured Planctomycetaceae bacterium | reverse complement strand
CCAATTCCCTCAAAGGAGGCGGTCAGAAACTGTCGGAGCGTCCGGGCATCGCTTTCGTCGAGCATTTCGCGCAGTGTGTCCCGGGTTACTTTTTGTGTTGCCGGACCGCCGCCGTAAGCGAGTCCGACTTCGATTTGAAACGGATTGCCCCGATAGACCGCCGGCGGCCGAGTTGCCGAAACGAAGAATTCACCGGGAACAACTTTATGAAGTCCGGCCAGTATTTTATCTTCGCCGATCGGAATAATACAGTCGGTCGACGGCAAAGGAATTTTCGTCTCCTCAATCGCGTTAAAAAGTTTTTCAACATCGTTGCGGTCGAGCGTATCGGGGGCAGTGCGAACGGAGATCCTGGCTTTTTCGCAGATCTCTTTGGCGATTGTCTTTGAGACACGACTGAACGATTCCATCAGAAAATGCTGAAGGTTTGGTTCTTTCGTTTCAAGAAGCATGTTCAGAAGGCGCCCGAGTTCGACTCCGTGCGGATGCGGTTTGATCTCCTGCGGTTCCGGGGGAAGATCGGTCACCACTCGTTCGTAATCAATAATGGTTCCTTCGGGATCAATATAATGAAAGGTCGCATGCGGGTTGGAAATGGCGGTTTGTTCGAGATATTCATCGACAGATCCGCGGCCATGCTGATATTTTGCTTCCAGTTCGATACTGACCAGTGTTCCGTGCGGGACATCCTGCCATTCGATTTCATGATCTTTATAAAACTGTCGTCCGACATCATTGGGCGGAATATCCTCTCCGTCCCCGTCTCCGTTAAGAATATCGGGGCGGTTCAGTTTCGTATCCATTCTCATAACATAAAAATGAGAAGGACGGCGCGGCGAGATCTTCGAGATAATCTGGATCGGTTTTCCGGTTGTCAGAAGTCCGTACATACCGGCGGCGCTGATCCCTATTCCCTGCTGTCCGCGGCTCATTCGCAGACGATGAAATTTGGATCCGTAAAGAAGTTTGCCGAAAATCAGAGGGATCTGCTTCTTGATGATCCCCGGTCCGTTGTCCTGAATTCCGACCCGATAGCGGGAAGGACCCGTTTCTTCGACATGTACCCAAATTTCCGGAAGAATACCCGCTTCCTCGCAAGCGTCCAATGAGTTGTCAACCGCCTCTTTCACTGTCGTTAAAAGAGCTTTGCGCGGATTGTCGAATCCCAGCAGATGACGGTTTTTGGCGAAAAATTCGCTCACGGAGATCTCTTTTTGCGAATTGGCCATGTCCTGGGCGCTGGCGCGACGTTTCGGACGGTTCTGATCTGCGGAAGCTTCATCCAAAAAGTTCTCTTGTCTGTCCGGGACGGTGTTGGGGCCGCCGTTTGTATTCCGATTATTTGTATTGCCGTTTTTTATTGTATCGTCGTTCATATCGTGTTTTTATATTCAAGTATTTTATACGGACTGTATTATTTTATACGGATTGTATTATTTTATACGGACTGTATTTGAAATGATGCGCAAATAACACCGGCGGACTTTTCCGCGAGCGGCGCCGCTGATTTTATTCCGCGGCGGCCACCGGCGAACTTCGAGTAAAAGCTATTTTCGATTGACTTTGAGGTCCAGAAGTTTTTTCAATGCCGTTTCATTGGTTGCGTATTGATCCTGCATTTCCGCCAAAGCGTTTCGTTCTTTTTCAACGACCTGCGGGGGAGCCTTTTTAATGAAATCGCTTCCGAGTTTCGCTTCTTTGGCCTTAATAAAGCCGCTCAGTTTCGCAAGTTCTTTTTCCTTCTTGGCGATTTCGGAATCGACGTCGATCAGATCAGCCAAATCAACGAAGATCTCCATTTTGGGAAGCGTCACATTGGCGGACAGTGACGGAGCGCAGACGTTTTCACCGATATTTTCCGCGACCGCGCCAGCCATCGACTGAAAATATTTTTTCATCGGGACAAGGAGATCGGCGACCGCCTGTCCGCATTTAACGGAGAATTTGATTTCCGTTTTCGGGGGGACGTTTTGCCGGGCCCGAACTTCGCGAACAGCGCGGAGGAGTTCCTGAAAATATTGGAACTGATCTTCAATAGATGCGTCAATGGCGGCGGAATCGGAAACAGGCCAGGGAGCGATAGAAACGCTTTCGGCGGCCTTGTCCGGCGACAACCCGCGTTGCGGAGCGAACGGCGCCAGATATTGCCAGATCTCTTCGGTTACGTAAGGCATGATCGGATGAAGAAGACGCACAAGCGAATCGAGAACATGTACTAAAACGGTCTGAACAAGATTGCGCTGGGCCGGATCGTTCATTCGGGCCTTGGTGATCTCAAGATAGAAGCTGCAGTATTCGTCCCAAGCGAATTCATAAAGTGTTCGGGCCGCTTCGGAGAATTTAAAGGTATTCAAATAGTCCGTAACCTGTTGGGTAACAGTCGCCAGTCGGCTGAGGATCCAGCGGTCTTCAAGGAGAAAATCGTTCGGATCAACTTTTGCCGGGGTAAAACCTTCGAGATTCATCATAACGAAACGGGCAGCGTTCCAAAGTTTATTACAGAATTTTCGGGCTTCTTCGAATCGTTCGCCGACAATGGGGGCCTGCGGAAGAGCTTTGTCTTCCGGCTTTTCCGCCCATTGGGTTGAAAAATCTTTTTTGCATTTTGGGCATGTGATCCGCGGATTGGTTCGGTTCTTTTTCGTCTGTTCGACAACAGATCCGCAATGCGGACATTTGAAATCGAGCAGAAGCCGCGCGTCCTGATTATCCGTTGTCAGATAAGTCAGACTGAATCGGAGCGAGTCGGCGCCGTATTCGTTAATGACCGCAACCGGATCAACGCCGTTGCCTTTCGACTTGGACATTCCTTCGCCGTATTTATCAAGAAGTCCGACAATGGAAGCCATTGCAGTTCCTGCTGGGGTTTGTGGTGAAACGAACTATATGGAAA
>CAZZEF010000047.1:0-7386 GCA_964652875.1 uncultured Planctomycetaceae bacterium | reverse complement strand
AAAGACATCGTCAAACGGTTTTCGTCCGAGATTGAAATAGCTGGAAAGAACCATTCGAGCCACCCAAAGCGAAATGATATCGCGACTGGTGATCAGAAGATTGGTCGGATAGTAATAGTCCATTTCGGGCGTTTGATCGGGCCATCCGAGGGTCGAATGCGGCCAGAGTCCGGAACTAAACCAGGTATCGAGGACATCATCGTCCTGAACGAGTTTATGACCGGGAACGGCGTCTTCGGGAAGGTTTTCAATTTGCGAGCAGATCCACCATTGATGCTTTTCGTCATCATATATATATTTAATATCGTTGCGTCCGGCGAACGCGGCGTCGAGTTCTTCCTGGGAAGCATCGTCGCAGTACCAAATGGGAATACGGTGTCCCCACCAAAGCTGACGTCCAATCGGCCAGTCCCGTTTTTCGCTGAGCCAGTCGAGATAACCTTTGGCGTAACGGGGCGGATTGATTCGGACTTCACCGCCGGTAACAGCGTCCATTGCTGTTTGTGTCAGCTGCGCCATCTTAACGAACCATTGATCGTTCAAGGAGGGTTCGATCGGTTTTTTGGATCGGTCGGACATTGAGATCTCAATCGTTCGATCTTCTGTTTTGACCAGCCAGCCTTCTTTTTCAAGATCTTCAACGACGAGTTTGCGGGCGTCGAGCATTTTCAGACCGCGGTATTTTTCGGGGACTGTCAGGCGAAGATCCTCATTTTCGGCGGCGATATTCATAAACTTTTTACCGTTCCAACGATAAACGCCGCAGGAAGAGCTGGTCGTTCCATCTTTTTCCATTATACTAATGAAAGGAATACCGCAGCGTTTTCCGACTTCATAATCGTTGGGGTCGTGCGCCGGGGTGATCTTGACGCAACCGGTTCCGAGTTCCGGCTTGGCCCAAACATCGGCAACCAGCGGGATCTGACGGTTGGCCAGCGGAAGAAAAACTTTTCGTCCGTCTTTGGCCATTTCAGCAAGCTGGATCAGCAGAGGAAGAATTTCTTTTCGGCGGACTTCCAACGCTTCGAGAGCCGCTTCATGTTCAGCGCGTTCCTTTTCGGGGACCGCTGCGATTTTATTTTTCAGTTCGGCTTCGATACGGTCGAATTCCGCGCCCGGATTCGGATGAACCGCGACTGCCGTATCGCCGAACATTGTTTCCGGACGAGTGGTTGCAACCGTTACAAATTCCGGTTCACCTTCCTTCGGATCAATCACCGGATAATGCATGTACCAGAAATTACCGGCGATTGTTTCATGAAAGACTTCGTCGTCGCTAACCGCCGTTTGAAGAAGTGTGTCCCAATTAACAAGACGTTTGCCGCGATAGATCAGATCTTCACTAAAGAGCTTGAAGAAGAAATATCGAACCGCTTTGGCGCAAACCTCGTCCAGCGTGAATCGGGTTCGCTGCCAGTCGCAGCTGCACCCCATCGCTTTAAGCTGGTCGATGATCCGATGCTGATACTGATTTTTCCAGTCCCAAATTCGCTGAACAAGGGCCTCGCGTCCGATGTCATGACGGGTCTTTTTTTCCTGTTCGAACAGGCGTTTTTCAACAATGGCCTGCGTCGCGATGCCGGCATGATCGACTCCCGGTACCCAAAGCGTTTCAAAACCCTGCATTCGCTTCGAACGGATCATAATGTCCTGAAGGGTGTCGTTCAGGGCGTGTCCCAAATGAAGTGCGCCGGTTACGTTCGGCGGAGGAATAACGATCGTATAAGATTTTTTATTCGGGTTCGGACTGCTATGAAAGAACCCCTTTTCGTCCCAATAGGCGGACCATTTCCGCTCCGGTTCCTTATGTTCATACTTCGAAGGGAGATCTTTGATCAATTCATCCTGTTTTGACATCGCGCCATCCACTTCCATTTAGCAAAGGTTGATAATACAGCTTTCCTGAAAGAAAGCCGATACAATACATATTTAACATAATTAAATTGTTTATTTTATCATAAAAACACCTTTTTCGGAATACCCCCCGACGAACAAGAATAATTGTCAGTATAATCTATGTGTTATGAATTTATGATAAATGTTTGTTTTTATGGTTAGAAGAAGAATCTTTTTCGCTGCATGAATTTTTCGCCCAGGGATCCAGGGACGGTCGAATTCCGAATCCGGTCGGGGAAAATTTAAAATGATGCAATGCCAAAGAGATGGTCAGTTGTATTTTTTCTTTGAATGAAATATAATACTGTTTAATATTGGCGGTCTTGTTCTGTCCGAATTTCATTTTGTTTTTTTATTTCAGTGTTAGAATAGATTTTCAGAATAATTTTTCTGTATTCAATATGTCGAAACCAATTGGGAAATGATACGGGAAATTTTTTGACTGCGGAATAAGACCGTTGAATTATTATACCGCATTTATTTTAAATTTTCCGTCATTTTCGCCGATTGACTCGTAAATCGGCTGTTCTTTTGACGTTATAACGGAAAATTTATCATGAAATCGGCATAATGTTGCGAAAGACAAATTTTCACTAAAAAATGAAGAAAAGAAAAAGGTGAGTTATGCGTCAAAACAAAGAATCAATCCGGTTTTTGCGGAGAGCGGGGGAGCGAAATTTGAAACGGCGGCTGACAGGATCTGTTCTGTCGGTTCTGACGGTCTGTTTGCTTTTGCTTTTGGAAGAATTGTTTGGTGTCTTGAGCGGTGCGGGGGGGCTGATCGGGAAGGTCGCAGTCGATGACGGATTCTGTTTGTCGAATCGGGGCGGGAGATCTGTTTGCGCGGCGGAAGCGAATTCCCCGTCAGGGACGTTGGCGGATCTTTCGGTTCTTCCGCAAGGAACAAAAAAGCCGGCGCTGGCGGTTCCTTATTTTCCGGACCGATCTTATCTTTTTGTCTGGCGCAATTGGAATCTGATCGAGATCGACCGGCTGGCCGCTGTTTTAAAGACATCGCCGGAAAAAATCGCGGAAATTGCCGAATTGGAAGGACTGCCGAAATACAGGAAACCGACCTGGCCGATCTCACAGATCTATATAACACTTGTCCGGCGCAATTGGCATATTCTTCCATATGAACAGCTTTTGACCCTGTTGGATATGACGCCTGAAAGACTGGCCTTCAATTTAAAAGAAGATGATTTTCTTTGGCATAAACTGGGGCATCTCAAGCCGGTTTGCGAGCCGGTTTATTATAAAGAACCGAGCGAATCGGATAAAAAAGCGCTTCAAAAAATTGCTCAAACGGTTCGCGAAGAATTGGGGGCGTCTTTTACCGATCGAGATGAGGACCCGCGTTTTCATTTTATCGACGAACTCAAGTCAATTGATCCGGAATACAAACTCCCGGTCCGTAAACAATCCCGTTTTTCGTTGCGTTATATTTATTCTTATTTCGCTCTTTTCGGCGACCCGCTTTTGGATGACAAGGCGGAGATCTTTCCGGACGGACTTTTGCAGAAACTTTCTCAATACGGGATCAATGGTGTTTGGCTTCATGTCGTTTTGCGGGATCTCGCGCCGGGCGGCGATTATTTTACCGAGTTCGGAGCCGGTCATGAGAAAAGGATCGCGAATTTAAAAAAACTGGTAGCGAAAGCCAAAAAATACGGGATTGGGATCTATCTTTATATGAACGAACCGCGGGCGATGCCGGATAAGTTTTTCGAAAAATACCCGGAAGTAAGAGGAGCGAAACGAACGGCGCTTGGAACGTTCGCGCTTTGTACTTCAACGCCGCAGGTGCGAAAATGGCTTCAGGATTCTTTGCGGTTTCTGTTTACGGAAGTCCCGGATCTCGGCGGTATTTTCTCTATTACCGCCTCGGAAAATTTCACTAACTGCGCCTCTCACGGAAAAACGATTTTGAAAGGCTGTCCGCGCTGTTCGGAAAAAGGATATGCCGAAGTCATTGCCGACGTCAGCCGAATGATGGAAGAAGCGGTTCATTCGGCGGCCCCGAACGCGAAAGTGATCGTTTGGGATTGGGGCTGGGAACCGGATCCCGATGGTTTGGAAATTATCGGTAAACTTCCGAAAAATGTTTGGCAAATGTCGGTCAGCGAAAAGAATCTTCCTCTTCATCGGGGGGGAATCGATACGGTTGTCGGCGAATATTCCATTTCGTCGGTCGGCCCGGGACCTTACGCGAAAAAACATTGGGAAGAGTCGAAGAAAAACGGTTTGAAAACGGCGGCGAAAGTTCAGTTCAATACGACCTGGGAAATCGGATCGGTTCCGTATATACCGGCGATGGATCTGGTCGCGTCGCATTGTCGGAACCTGGCGGAAAGCGGAGTGGACGTCATTATGACAAGCTGGTCACTCGGCGGTCATCCATCAATGAACTTGCGCATACCGCTGATTTTCGATCGGGATCCGCTTCCGACTGTTGATCAGGCGCTGGACGAACTGGCGCGTGAGCTTGGCGGAGAAAAGGGGGCCGAATCGATTCGGAAAGGCTGGTCGACGATCAGTCGGGCGTTTTCCGAATTCCCCTTTTCCGGGACGAGTATTGTTTATCTCGCTCCGATTCAGATCGGACCGGCCAATCCGCTTTATTTGACGCCCACCGGTTACAGCGCGACAATGGTCGGCATACCTTATGACAGTGTTACCTCCTGGCGCGGACCGTACCCGCCCGATGTCTTTGCGGCGCAGTTCGAAAAAATGGAAAAAGGCTTTTTAGTCGGATCCGGTCTGCTTGAAAAAGGTTCGTCGAACGCTCCGGATCAAAAGCAAAAAGAAATTCGGGAGCAGGCCCGATACGCGAAAACGATCGGTTTGGTTTACGGAAGTACTGCGGATCAGGTCAAGTTCGTTCAGCTTCGTGATCGTCTGCTGGATCCCAAAACAACGGATACGGATCGAGCCGCCGTTAAAAAACAGATGATTGCGATCTGTCGGAACGAGATCGAACGCGCCGGACAAATGTATCGGTTGACCAAAGAAGATTCCCGAATCGGATTCGAATCGACCAATCATTACTGGTATGTCCCGATTGATCTGGTCGAAAAGATCATCAACTGTCGATGGATCATTGAACAACTGAGTCGGTGAGCCTCCTTCGTCAGACATGGCGGGCCGTTTTTTTCGGATCAAGAATAGGGAGGATCTCCCCAAACGTCCGCTTTTTGGACAAAGGAAAATTAAGATCCCCTGAAACGGATCATAAAACCAAATTAAACCGGATTAACGTCTGTTTTCCGGTTTTTGGAAAGATCAACAGAAATGAATCGATTTAAAATAATAACCTTGGGCTGCAAAGTCAATCAATACGAAAGTCGTTATGTTCGGGCCGCACTTTTGGCCAACGGTTGGGAAGACGCGGGAACAGACGACGGTCCGGATCTGTCGATAGATCTTGCGGTCGTCAATACTTGCAGTGTCACTGCGGAGAGTGACGCGAAAAGCCGCAAGACGATCTCCCGGATCTGTCGGCATTATCCGAACGCGAAAATCGTTCCGATGGGATGTTATGCTGCGCTTGATCCCGGGAAAGCGGGCGCGTTTCCGAACGTTGCGGATCTGCTGACCGATCGGGCCCGTATTCCGGAATTCCTTGAAAAGAAACTGAATTTGAAAATAATTCCGACCGGAATTTCCGATTTCGGCGAGCGGCATCGGGCGTTCATTAAAATTCAGGACGGTTGTCGGGTTCGGTGCGCTTACTGTATTATTCCGACGGTTCGGCCTGTTTTATGGAGCCGTCCGTTTAACGAAATTATCGACGAAATTCATCGTCTTTGCGCGTTCGGATATCGGGAACTTGTTTTGACCGGAATTCATCTCGGGCATTACGGGTACGATTTGGGAACAGGACCCTGTTCGCCGCAAATGGAACTTTCCGATTATATGGAGCGCCGGGAAAAGATCTGTCCGGAAGACAGGATCTCGTTGGTGAGCCTGTTGAAACGGATCCTGCAAGAAGATTTTCCCGCCCGGCTCCGGTTGGGAAGTTTGGAGGCGGTTGAAGTGTCCGATGATCTGATCGAAACAATTCAAAACAGCCGCGGCCGGATCTGTCCGCATTTTCATTTGTCGATGCAAAGCGGCGATAATGACGTTTTGAAGCGAATGCGCCGACGGACGACCGCGGAAGAATACGCGGGGATCTGCCAGTCGATTCTGGTCCGAATGCCGAGTGCCGCTCTGACAACGGACATCATCGTCGGATTTCCCGGCGAAACGGAAGAGATGTTCCGCAATTCCGTTCGAATGGTTGAACGGCTGGGCTTTTCAAAAGTTCATATTTTCCGATACAGTCGACGACCGGGCACGCCAGCCGCCGAAATGCCGGATCAGATCCCCGAATCGGTCAAGCATAGCCGTCTTTTGGATCTTCAAAGAACGGCTCAAGCGGAACGGGAACGGTTCGCAAAAAAACAGATCGGAAACATTCTGTCCGTTCTGATTGAAGAAAAAACGGAAGAAAATTTTCTTTCCGGGACTTCGGAATCGTATCTGACCGTTCATTTTTCCGATGAAAAGAAAACGGTCAAACCCGGAATGCTTGTTAAGATAAAAATTACTTCGGTCCGGGACGATATTCTGGAAGGGGTACTTGTTCAGAATGAAACGGTTGAGTGACTTTAATCATTTTGTCGGCAGACGAATTCCGCCAATCGAAAAATTTTTCGCGTTGAAAACATTGTCGGCCAAAGAGAGCGGAAAGATTTTTTATACTGCATTCCATTTAAATTTTTCGTCCTTTTCGGGGGAATGACCGGATGAATCGATGGTTCTTTTGATCTTGGAACGATCATGAAATCGGTATAATTGAGTATCAGACAGGAAACAGAAGCAATGAAAATTTCAAAATTATCCTTAATGGATTTTCTTTTCGCTTTGATGACTCGCGTTATAAAAAAAGAGGGACCGGTCTTCGGTATATTTTGGCGGTCAATTGTTTTGTCGCTGCTGATTTTGTTCATCAGTCCGGCTTCCGTATGCCGCGGAGAAGATCTGTCGGCGGACAATGGTTTTGTCGGTATGCGAACGGAGAATCGTTCGGCGGTTACGCTGTTTCGTTTGGACGCACAAAAGAAAAAGATCCCGTTTGCGTCAGTAAAGTTTGATTCGGGAGAAATTGATCGATTAGAGAGAATCGCGGGAGAAACACGGACAGATCTTCTGGTTCAAACGCAAAAGGACAGAATTTTTTTTTCTGTGAACCGAACGAACAAGGTCGGCCGTTTTTTTGTTTTAATTCAAAAGGAACCCCGTTCGGACGCTTCCGAAAAAGATCGGACGCTTGATTTTCAGAAACTTCCTGAGATTGAGTTTCCGTTGGAGATCTTTTCGGTTTCGAAAACTGACGAATTGCGGACATTCGGAACGGCGGGGCTTCGCGAAATTAACGGGCATCAAGGGAGTTATTCTTTTTTATCGATCGTCAATCCGAAAACGGGATCGGGGATTGTTGGCGGC
>CAZZEF010000046.1:0-23678 GCA_964652875.1 uncultured Planctomycetaceae bacterium | reverse complement strand
TGCGTATTTTGCGCAAACGATTGCGCTGCCTCACAGGATATTCATATTTTAAAAAAACCCTGTGAACCGCAAATTTTCCCCGTGGTATGAACTGGATGTAAACCGCAGCCAGACAATCACCGCAAAATATCTTTTCAAACCGACGATAATAAAGATCACCAAGAGCAAAACGGACAACTGGTTTGGTCAGGCAATCGGATGATGCGCGAGATCTCTTATGTTCAGTTGGTTGCGACTATTTTTTATAACAGCGGTGTTGATTACTATCATGATCAGAACTGTGCCAAAGCACTAAACTGTTATTTAAAAGCGCTCCAGCTTGATCCGCATAACGAAACCATTTGGAGCAACTTTAAAGCGACCTTAAACAATTGGGCAATTCAGCTCGCAAAAGACAATAATTTTCCTGAGGCGATTCAACTCGTTGAAATAGGTTTGGAAATTGATCCCCATTTTGAGCAGTATCGTTTGAATTTGCCGATTTTCTTTTTGAACTGGATCACAAAACTTGAATTGGAACAGCGGCAGAAAGAGGCGGACGGGTTAAAAAAAGTTTTTAAAGATCGTTTTCCCGATTACAAGGAAGATTCCGGGAAAAGTACAAAAAAGAACATTTCTCAAAAAACGGACGATCAATCCTGATGGTCCGAACATGGCAAAGTAAGGAGGGGTATTATGCCGCAAGGGACACGTCTCGGTTATCTGATCTTTGCGTTGTGTTTTTTAATTGGGCTGGCTCTTATTCCGTCCATGGCCCAAAAAATTTCTTATTCGATCAACAAGGGAGCAGAACAGGCCAAACGGGAAGAAGCGGCCGCTCTGTTAGCTCAGATCCCCGCTGGAATATCGCGCATCCCGGCTATTGTAAAAATGGTCAGTCCATCGGTCGTCGGTATTAAAGTTTTTAACGCCGAAGACGGACCGCTGGGACTCGGATCCGGCGTCCTTGTTGATAACGAAGGTTTTCTCATCACCAATTTTCATGTCTTGGGCGACGAAGAAACAGGTTACGCTGATTCCGTTGAAATTCAACTGAATAACAACAAGATCATCAGCGAGGGAATTGAACTGATCGGATACGATGAAAAAAAGGATCTCGCTCTTTTACGAATTGACTTACCGTCCCTGAAACTGGCCCCAATCAAATGGGGCAACAGCGACAAACTGGAAGTCGGAGAAGATGTTTTGGCGCTTGGTAATCCTTACGGTCTTGAACATACGGTAACCGCGGGAATTGTCAGCGCAACCAAACGGTATCAGACCGATCCTCTTGCGGAAGACGGACAAGTTCGGCACAAAGCGCACGAAGTGCTTCCGACTCAAGAATATCTTCAAACGGACGCGCCGATCAATCCGGGGAGCAGCGGCGGGGCACTGATCAACGTTCGAGGCGAACTGGTCGGCATTAATACAATGATTTACGGCGATGCTTATCAGGGAATCAGTTTCGCCATCCCAAGCAATATCGTTCATAAATTTTATCTGGATGCGAAAAAAAATTGGATCAAGGAAAACGGACCCGTTAAATCCGCGGAGCAAAAAAAATGATTACCAAAATTACTGGAAGACTGAAAACTCTTTACGAAGAACGAATTATTCTTTCCATTCCTCCTTGTGAACTGGAAATTATCGTTCCCGATTTTACCCGAAGAAATCTTCAAAGCGAAATCAATAAAGAAATCAGTCTTCATACAATGCTCTATTTTGACGGCAATCCAATGCAGGGCCGAATGGTCCCGCGCATGCTCGGATTTCAATCCGAAGTCGAACGGGAATTTTTCGATCTCTTTTGCAGTGTCGACGGACTCGGCGTTAAAAAAGCAATGCGCGCAATGATTCGTCCTGTTCGGGATATCGCCATTGCCATTGAAGAGCAAAATGTCAAATTTCTTTCCGGCCTTCCGGGAATCGGCGCGGCGACCGCGGAAAGAATTGTCGCAAAACTCCGGCGCAAAGTCTCTAAATTCGCTCTAATCGTCGCAAGAGATTCCGATAAAAACTGCGTTCAGGAAGAACAACTTGACGTCCTTGCGGAAACGTTCGAAGCGCTGCTGGCTCTCGGACATTCCGAAGCGGACGCACGCCGCCTGATCGATTCAACTCTTGAATCCGCCAAAAAAAAATTCACCGATTCCGCGGCGCTTATTCAAGCTATTTATATGAACAACCGTTAAGATCCGACCCAAATTAAAAATACCGATTCTATTTTTTCCATTCCAATAACAAAGGAACAGAGAAATGCAATCGGTATATTTATTCATTTTTCTCCTTTTCGTTTTTGCCGCCATTTTTTGTCTGTCCGCTTTCAAATCTGTTTGCGCGGATCCCCGCAATCTTCCGGACAAGTAAAAATTTTTATGTCAGAAGCCAAAGAAGAGAATACATACAGAGAACTTTTTATTTCTCCTGCCTTAATACAGATTTCATAATATACCGATTCCATCATGAATTTTTCGTTATAACGTCAAAAGAACGGCCGATTCACGCAGTCAATCGGCGGAAATGACGGAAAATTAAAAGTAAAAGCAGTATATAATCTGTTTCAACATCAAAAAAACGGCCGATTCACAAAACCTGCCCGCAATAAAAACGAAAAATAAAAATACCGACAGTATAAAAATTTCTTTCTTTTAACGCGCCGTTTTTTGAAAATCTATAGTATGAACAAACCTTAACGGATTTTTCTTCCGCCAAAGAGACGCAAGTTTTATTGACCGGTTTTATTTTGCGGATATACCGTTCTTTTTAACCGGCGGAACTTCGACCGAGCATCAAACTTCGTTTCTTTCATTTTTGTTTTAAACGGAATCAAAATTTTGATTTCTCTTAAACAAAAAACCGACGGATCGTTTCGTTCCTGAACTTTGCTTGAAATAAAATGCAAATATACCGAATCTATTACTGGTTTTCCGTTCCAACGTTAAAAGAATAATCGATTCACGCAATCAATCGGCGGAAATAACGGAAAATTAAAAAGGAGAACAGTATAAAAATTCAGGAAGGCAAACCAGGAAAAATTCGAATACGTTTTATTACCGACTCCATTCCAACAACCTTTTATTTTTTGAATTCCGATTTTCATCAGGAAACAGCATTCCCGGGAAAATTTTCGAATATCATAAATATATCAGGATTATGTTCGAAGGGGATAAAATTTTATGAATAAGCGGACAAAATACGGCAAGACCGTTTGACAATAATGTCCGCTTCTCATTTTACCATTTGAAAGGAAAGAACGAGATGAAGAAAATATTGTTTCCCGTTGCGTTGGCCGCTTTATTCATTTTAACAGGAAGCTTTGTCTTTGCGGACGACTGCGCTCCCTGCGCCGAAAAAACTGCCAAAGGCAAAGTATCGGCCCCCAAAGATTCCGTCGATTCCAATAATACCGTTTACTCCGATTGCGCCCCTTGCGGTTGCGATCCCTGCGGTTACAGTTTTTTCGGCTGCGGTTCCTGCGATAATGATTGCGGATCCTGCTGCCCCCCCTGCTGTTTTACCGTTCGAAAACACCATCGGTACGGACATTGCAATCGCTGGTCTTCCTGCTGCCCAACTCCCTGTCAACCGGCCTGCGCTCCCTGCTGTCCCGCTCCCTGTCAACCGGCCTGCGCCCCCTGCTGCCCCCCCGCTCCCTGTCAACCGGTTTGCGCTCCCTGCTGCAATCCTTGCGATAACGACTGCGGATGGAACTCCTGCGGGTACAAATCCTATCGGGTAAAAAAATGTCATCATCGGGCCAAAAGAGCTTATCGATATTATAATTCCTGCTGCTCACCCTGTTGTTGAGAATAAAATTTCTCCTTCCGTTCAGTTTTTCCAAAATTTCGAAGAATGAAAAATCATGACCTTCATGTATTTCGACCGTTATCCTTGCGATGTTCTGTTTCGAGAAATTTATTTTCATCAATAAAATTCTCAAACAGATCCCAAAGCCAAAAGATCAATAATAATTCCTCTCGATTTTTGGAAAAACTGTCTCGGTTCATACCGCTTTTTACTTGTGTTTCCGTTGTCAGATCAACAAAAAATTCCTGCGTTCGAAAAACAACGGAAGCGGAATCCCGCTTGAATTTTCATAATCAAAAAAAATGGAGAGACAGCCTTCCCGTATCTTTTGAGTCATGTAAACTTTTATTTTTCAAACCGGTTACAAAACATTTTTTCCGCGATAGATCACCGACTCAAATTTAAATCCGCCGGGAACGAAATGTTCGGAATCGGCAATTCCCAATGAACTGAATACGGACGGAACCGGACGAAAGATCAAAAAATCGGCCAAAGAGCCAACTTCGAGAAAATCGCTCTTATTCGTATTGGAGAAGAGATCTTTTTTCATTAATCGAGCGGGATTTTTAACCGCGAGATCATAAACCTGATCGAATGGAGCGCCGGAAACTGCGGTCATATTGGCAATTCCCCGGGCAACAGAATGAAAAGCACCCGCCAAAAGATGCTGATCACCGGATAAAATCACTTTATTATTTTCTGTTATTTCAAGATCGCAAAGTTGGGTCGAATACTTTCCTTTACCAAGTCCGGCAACAGAAGACTGATCGCTAATCAGAACGATTCGATTGAATCCTTTGGTTCGGGCAAAAATACGAAGCATCATCGGCATGAGATGAAAACCATCGCAAATAACGGACGCGAAAAGTCGATCATCCGTCAGTTGCGCGAAACAGTAATTACCGGCCTTTTCAAGCAGATGTGATGTTCCGTTTCCTAAATGGGTCGAAAGTTCAGCGCCCGCTGCCGCTGCCCGCGAGATCTGAACCGGGGACGCGTTGGTATGTCCGATCGAAACAAGAATTTCCTGCTTAACCGCTTTGGAAATAAACTCTTCCGCACCTTTATATTCAGGCGAAAGAGTGAGTATTCGAATCAAACCTTTTCCCCGTTTCAACAGATCGCTCAAAAGATCCCAATCATATTCACGGCAATACTGCAACGGATGCGCGCCCCTGGATCCGTCGCTCCTTGAAATAAATGGACCTTCCAAATGAATTCCCGCCAGTTGATCTTTATATTCAGGCCGCTCGTGAACCGTTCTAACTATCGTTTCGATCGAATGTTTCAATACATCCGGCGCATTGGTTGTTATCGTCGGAAAAAATCGAAAGACCCCTTCTTTTTTGACTTTATCGCAAACTTTAATGACCGACTCAATCGTCAGATCAGGAGAAGAAAATTCAACACCGAGTCCTCCATTGATTTGAATATCAAAAAAACCGGGCCCAATCAGCGGAAGATCCTCGTCCGTCTCAATCGGGACCGTTTGGGAAATAAATCCCTTGTCAACGGAAACGGCAACTGTTTTTCCTGTATCATATCTTTTTGCAATAAATCTCATGACTTCATCCATTCTTGAACTTCAATTATTTATACCAATTCCATAATGAATTTTCCGTTATAACGTCATAAGAAAAACAAAGCGTAATCGTTACAACGCATTGCGCCCCGTTCTTTCTTCCCGGCAATTAACGTTTACTCCAAAAACAAATCGTTTAATACTGATAATCGAAATCGTCGAAAGTTTTTTCCGCCCGTTCTCGAATTTCTTCTATTGTGTAAAGTTGACCTTGCGGATTATTACATCCTTTGCAAAATCGGGCGGTCTTCTTCCAGGAATTCGGACAATCGATATTCTGTTCCCAAAAAGGCCAGGTTCGGCATTGTATGGGCCGAATGTCGTAAACCATACATTTCCTTGTGCGTCGATTAAACAGAACGCAGTCGCCGTTTGGAAATTCCCGAAGACTCTTGCGTTTGCCTTCAACCAAACGGACAAAATTAACTTCAAACTCATAAGGAGACAGATCATAAACTTTCGCCAAGGCCGCAATGTCTTCTTCCGTAACCCAGACAAAACCTTCTTCTCCAGTGCAGCATCCTCCGCATTGACGGCAGCCGAAACGGAGGCCGTCTTTATACCAATATTCTTTTTTTTCTTCTTCCATTTGATCTTTGCTTCGTTTTGTTTCTTCTTCTGTTTTTTATACTGCGGTCATTTTAAATTTTCTTGATTTCCAACGATTGACTTCGTAAATCGATTGGTCTTTGGACCTTGGAAAGGAAAATTCATCATGAAACCGGAACAGCTTGTTTCTTTTGATTTTCCGTTAATCGCTGTTTCATCTTTTTGTTTCGATTAATTTTTAATTGATCGGCATTATTCTATTTATCAGGAACAGCGACGCCCTGAGAGAATCGACTCTTCCGATGTTTGGAAATTTCAATTCTTTCAGGGCGTTTTCGGATCTTGTTCTTTACTGAGTTTTTTATCGCGTTCGCCGGTCCAATTGTTTTAACCGGATCTGCGCAATGAGATCTCAATCAAAACGAGATCTATTTTTTATCATCGGCCCGTTCCTGAAGAACGGCTTTGCGGCTGAGCTTGATTCGATTCTGATCGTCAATCGAAATAACTTTGACTTCCATCGTATCGCCGATTTTGCAGAATTTATGAATGTCTTTAACGAAATCGGTATCAAGTTCGCTGACATGACACAATCCATCGCGTCCGGGAATAATTTCAATGAACGCGCCGAAATTCTGAATACTCGAAACAGTGCCTTCATAGATCTTGCCAACTTCGACGGTCGCGGTCAATCGGGCAACCTCTTTCATCGCGGCGGCGGCGCTGTCTTCATCAATAGCGGCAATTGAAACAGTTCCGTCATTGTCAATTTCAATCGACGCTCCGGTCGCTTCCTGAATACCGCGAATCGTTTTTCCTCCGGGACCGATCAAAAGGCCGATCTTTTCGGAATCGATCTTGGTCTTCAGAAGACGAGGCGCGAAACTCGAAATCGTTTCCGCCGGACAAGGAACGACACTGATCATTTTGCGAAGAATGCCGATACGGGCTTCCCGCGCCTGTTTCAGTGTTTGAAGAATGATCTCCTTGCTGATTCCATTGGTCTTAAGATCAAGCTGAATACCGGTAATACCATTTTGCGTTCCGGCAACTTTGAAATCCATATCGCCGAAATGATCTTCATCGCCCATAATATCGGTGATCGTGATCCAGCGTCCGTCCTCTTCTTTAACCAATCCGATGGAAATTCCGGCGACAGGATTATGAATCGGAACACCGGCGGACATCAAACCGAGCGTTGCGCCGCAAACAGTCGCCATTGAACTGGATCCGTTCGATTCGAGAATATCGGAAATAATACGGATCGTGTAAGGAAACTCTTCCGTGTCGGGAAGAACCGGCTTGACGCTTCGTTCGGCCAGCGCGCCATGACCATATTCCCGGCGCCCTGTCCCGCGATTCGGACGGCATTCTCCAACCGAGAAGGACGGGAAGTTGTAATCCAACATGAATTTTTTGGAATACTCGTCAAAAAGACCTTCAACACGCTGCTCATCTTTGGTCGTTCCAAGAGTAACGGTGATCAGCGCTTGAGTTTCACCGCGCTGGAAAATCGCCGATCCGTGAACCCGGGGAAGAACATTGACCGCGCATTCGATCGGACGAACCTCTTTGACTCCGCGTCCGTCGAGACGTTCTTTCGAAAGAATAATGTCCCGTACAACTCGCTCCTCAAATTCATGAAACGCAACCTCAAACAATTCGGAAGTGAAAACATTTTCCGGATCATCGGGTTCCATCGCCTTCTTGTCAAAATCATCGACTGACGCAACAATAGCCGCCTTGGCCTCTTCTTTAACGGCATTACAAGCTTCGGCGCGCGCAAGTTTACCGGACGTTTTCTTGGCGTCATGATACTTGTCATAAAACAGATCCATCAGCTTGTCATAAATTGGACCGGTCGGAGGCGGAACGAAATCTTCTTTCTGCGGATTGACCTTTTCAATCATTTCCAGTTGCAGTTCACAGATCTGACGAATGTATTCATGCGCTTTCATGATCGCTTCGTACATTTTCGGTTCCGGAAGTTCGCGGGCAAAACCTTCGATCATCAGAACAGAATCCATATTACCGGAAATGACAAGATCAAGTTCACTGCTTTCAAGCTGCTCAAGAGTCGGGAACGGAACGTATTCGCCATCAACGAAACCTATTCTGACTGAAGCCAAAGGTCCGCCGAACGGGACCGGGCTGAGTTCAACAGCCATTGCGGATCCATTCATCGCCAAAACATCGGGATCACTGGTCATATCGCAGGCAAGAACAAGAGCCTGAACTTGAACTTCATTAAAGAAACCTTTCGGAAAAAGGGGCCGCATTGGACGGTCCATTAATCGGGAGGTAAGAATTTCTTTTAAACCTGGCCGTCCTTCCCGTTTCAAAAAACCGCCCGGGAATTTTCCGGAAGCCGCTGCGCGTTCACGATAATCGCAAGTCAACGGAAAGAAATCCGATCCCGGCTTGCTCGGCGCTGTTGTTACCGCGCAAAGAACGACTGTCTCGTCAAGACCAATTACGCAGCTGCCCTGCGCCTGCTTCGCCCATGCTCCGGTTTCCATCCATAACAGACGACTTCCAATCTTTTTTTCTACTCTGACTTTCAACTTTTTACCTTTCGTATTTCGTTTGATCTTTTATGCCTTGCCGGTCAGTAAGTATTCGTTCCGTTCACTTTAAACAGATCTTTTCTTTTTTATTTATTCAAACCGTCCGACAAAAACATTTTGTTGAAAAGAGAAATTTGTTTATATTCCTCAATAATATTTTATTAAATTCCTTAATTTTGTACTCGTTTTCACCCTTCTCTTTCAAGCTGGCATTATACAACAAGCTATTTAATACTTTAATCAATTGTCTTTTTATTCAGCTTAAAAATACGAGGGGCTTTCTGTCCGGATGTATTGTTTTCTCCTGCTCGAAAACACATTTTACCCAGCCGAAAAGCAGTTTTGCGCTCGATATTATGAGACCGCCTTCGTTCGGCTCAAAGATCTGTTTCCCTTTTTGAAAACTTTGTTTCATCATTCTTAAACGGCCATCATAAAATTCTAACAGGTTGAATACCGATTTCATCTGAATAACAATACAACACAGACATTCGATTAATCAGCAACAGCAGATAATGCAGAAACAACGGCTTAAATTTATTCCGATTTAAAGGGGGGAATTTCAGCGGAGCCGGGATTCAACACGCAACAAACGTATTGACAAAGGCCTCGGGGATAAATTCAGATGACGGGAAGGAAACTATTGGAACAAACGAATTCCTAAATCGAAGATCCAACTGAAAATTTCAAAAAAACAAATGAACGAGTACAAAAAGGAAGACCAATCAGACAGAGAACACCCAAGCCCTCCGAGATCAATGATTTGGGCTCTTCTCCTCCGTTTTTGAAATTCAAATTACTGCAACCTCTGCCATCCTCGATTGACAATCCGATCCTGACGCCAGCAATCGAATCCCGGACCCTCCGGTAATCAACCGTTTTTGGGAATACCGACAAGTCGGATTATCCGACTGCGGCGCGATGAGCCAATTGACAGACAGCGCGCCGCATACTGTTTTTTCTCCCCAAAAACAAAAGAAAAAACAGCGCGAGAAAATAAAACTACTTGCGGATATTGAGCTTTTTGATAACTTCGACGTATCCGTTTTCTTCGGTTCTCTTTAAATAGTCAAGCAGACGGCGGCGACGGCCAACCATCTGAAGAAGACCGCGACGAGTCGAAAAATCTTTCGGATTCTTCTTCATATGTTCGGTCAGAGCATTAATTTTTTTCGTTAAAAGAGCAACCTGAACCTCAGCGCTTCCGGTATCGGCATCGCTTCTGCGAAAATCGCTGATGATTTGCTGTTTTTCTTCTTTGTTCATAATAGTCATTTTATTTCCTCTTTCAATTCGATTCCAGTCCGTCAGAATATGACGTCCGAATCCGTCGTTTGTTTTGCCGGAGATACCCTCTTTGCAAAATTTAACCGGGTTTTATGAAACAGCCCCTTCGTTTAACAGATCCCTTCTGAACTTTTCTTTCCGTTCGGAATTGTTCTGTCTCTTGAAATACATCCGCCGATTTTTTCCTTTTTAAATTCCCAAAACTTCGGAATAACTCTTCACGAAATCAACGAACGGTAAAAGCAAAAAAATCAAAATATCGGCAGTATAAGATCTGTTTCAATCAACCTTAAACTGTAAAAAACACTTTAGGGGCATTATAACCCAACTTACTGAAAAAACAAGGGGGACAGCATTCTTTACGTGAATTCCGCCGCCCTTCGATTTTAACTATCTTTTTTGAAATTGACTTGAATATTTTTCAGAACTTTTGCTTTTGTCTTCGGATCCGCACCCGTTCTGAAAGATCTTTTAAGTCATCAAACTTAAACGCGAATCATTTCGATTCGAGAACGAACTTATCGCCGTTCTTCATAAAATAACCGTGTGTCCGGCCTTGGACGAATTCAAGTTTTTTTTCCGATTTGATGTTATTATAAAGAACCATTTGTCCAGACGGTGGGCAAACATAGTCACCCAATCCGGCGGAAATAACGACTTTGGCTTTGATTCTTTTCGCATGAATGGCGGAGTCATAATAATCAAGAGCCGGGGTCCATTCAGGTCTGAAATGAGACTTCAAGCGGCCGTCTTTGTTCGGACCGCCTATATCACACATCCAAGGAACATTCGGATAGCATTCGGTAACATCGCTGTCGAGTCCTGCCGCGCAAAGAGACTGAAAACCGCCTTGACTTCCGCCGGAAACGATCAGATTTTTGCCGTCCCATTCCGGAAGCGATTTCATGAATTCAAGCGATCGGATCACGCGAAGAAGCATTCCGTTCCAAAAACAGTTCTCGCGGTCTTCATTTTCTTTCTTAATCAGTCCGTATCTGTTTAAAGCACCTTTTTTGAGATCTTCATAGTAACTTTTCGGCTGACCGTTCTCAATATCGTGCGCATTGACATCAAGAGTCAAACATTTGGGATTGACATGTTTGTTTGACGATCCGACCCCATAACCATGATAAGTTACATGAGCGGGAAGCGATTTAGCCGTCGCGTTTTTAGGCTTGCAAAAATATCCGGAGATCGGCATGCCGAGACAGGAAATCCTGACATCGAATACCTGAACGTCTTTATTCGGACTGCTGACTTCCTTCATCATTTCAACTTTGAGCGGAACGGCGGCCAAACGCTTTTTCTGCGCGGTCCAAAATTCATCGAAATCGGCCGGTTCAGGCGACCCCTTGATCTGATCAAGAAGAACGCCCGCGCTTCCGTTAAACATGAATTTATCCCCCCATTGTTTGACTTCAGGTGTCCGAGCATAAACATGAACAAAACCGGGCTTCGAAATTGAACCGGTTATCTTGAGCGGTTCCTTGGCGGAAGAAACGGCTTCTCCGTTCTTGACCGTTCCATCATCGCTTTCGCAAACCCAGTTGATCTTCTTGCCATCGACCGGTTTGCCGTCTTCCAAAAGCTGAACGGTAAAGACCATCGGCTCGCCCGGCTTATAAGAAAGAGGATCCTTGTCCGTTTTCCCGACAAAAGAAAATTCGCCCGCAATCAAAACGGAACTCAAAACAGTGAAAAACAATACCGCTGATAAAAATCGTTTCACTTTCTTCTCCATTAAAATTTATATCAATTAAGTTGCTTTTTTGTCCTGACTTCCAATGAACGATTCATTCTGAAGTCAACAGGCGGAAAAAGCGAAAGAATCTAAAATAACTGAACGTATAAAAACAAATTTTCTGACAATAAAAAAAGCCGATTCCATTTTGACTTTTCCGTTCCAAAATCTGCGGAATGAAAAGGTCAAAACGCAATCGGCATATCATTTGAATTATCTTCCTTTAATTCTTTTTAACATTCTTTTGCGCGGAATTCATAAACCAAAGGAGGCAGCTCGCCGCAATAAAGATCGTTCCCAATGTTCCGAAGAAAACACCCAGACACATGGTAAAGGCGAACGTATGAATACTGGCCCCGCCGAAGAAATAAAGAACGGCGGCAACGAAGAAAGTCGTCACGGAGGTCAGCAGTGTTCGGCTCAAGGTCTGATTGATACTGCGGTTAACCAGTTCAGGAGTCAAGGACGTTCCGCGAACATAAAGTTCACGAATTCGGTCAAACAAAACGATTGTATCGTTCAGTGAGTAACCGATAATCGTCAGGAACGCGGCAACCGTCGGCAGACCGATCTTGAATTCACTCACTCCGAGATTGGCCATTAAGGGCAGTGGCGCAAGCCAGCTGCTCACGGCAATAGCTCCGAGCGCGATCAAAACGTTGAAGACCAGCGCGATTACGGAAGAAATACCGAAGACCACCTTGGAGAACCGGACCCAAATATAGAAAATAATACAGATCAAGCTGGCGAAAATCGCGAGCAGACCTTGAGTTCGGGCATAACCGGCAACAGAACTTCCAACCGTATTGGACGCTTCGAAAACAGGACGTTCGTTAATGTTTTTAACGACTTTGTCCATAAACTCCTTGACCAACTTCTCGTCTGTTGTGTTCAAACGAAGTTTCCATTGGGAGGCCGCGTCATCCGGTGTTTCACTGACAACAGAAACCGTCAGGTTCTCCATGTCGCTCTTGGAAGCCTTTTTCTCTGTCAATACGGCATTTTTATTCTTTTCGATATCGTCTTTTATAACGACACCGGTCATCGGCGGATTGACCGTAACGTCAACAACGATCTGTTTTTCAACCTTTTTATCGACGGATCCCGGAACCGGAACATCTTCTGTCCCGTTAAGTTTATACTGAAGCGAATGGAATTGAAGAATATCGCCGAACGAGGCTTTCAATTTATCTTCAACCTGCAAACGATAAACATCAGCTTCAAGTTTCGGATCGCAGGAAGTACAAATTGAGAAGAACGTCTTATCCTGAACAGGATTTCCGAACCGGTCTTTCGAAAGTGAAAGATTACTGACGGCCAGATCAGGCAACTCTTTAAGCTTGTTTCGAATTTCGGAAATTTCCTGCGGTTTCTTGAAGATCGTCTGAACTTCGACACCACCGACGAAATCGATATCGAAAATACCTTTTCCGCGCGCAACAACACCAATCATTCCGATGATGATAAGAACGACCGCGACAATAAAGGCGATTTTCTGTTTGCCGACGAAGTTAATATTGGTTCTTCCGATCGGTTTAAGTCCAGGCATGATCGGATAAACACATTTATTATTGATCCAACCCTTGCGTTCCGCCGTCTCAAAAATAACCCGGCAGACATAAGTCGCGGTAAAGAGACTGAAGCCGACACCAAGGAACAGGGTAACAGCAAAACCTTTGATCTGTTCGGTTCCGACGAGATAAAGAATGACCGCGGTGAGCATTGTCGTTACGTTGGAGTCCAGAATTGCGCTGAACGCCCGTTGATAACCGTTACGAATCGCCATATGAAGCGTCGCTCCGTTATTGATCTCTTCTTTCATTCGTTCAAAAATAAGAATGTTCGCGTCGACCGCCATACCGACCGTCAATGCGAGACCGGCCAAACCGGGAAGGGTAAACGCCGCTCGCAGACCAAGCATAAAGGTCATGATCAGCAGAAGGTTCAGCACAATCGCGAAGCTGGCGACAACACCGCCAAAGCCATAATAAGCGATCATGAATACAAGAACAAGAGTACTTCCCCAAATAATGGAGTTCTTACCCTTTTCAATGGTATCGGCACCAAGAGTCGGTCCGGTATCCATTCGGGACTTGGGTTCGTCGGACAGTTTGGCCGGAAGAACGCCCGCGTTCATAACCTGAATAAGGTCGCGAACTTCTTTCTGAATACGCGCCCGGCTGTCAGCGCTCAAATCGCGACCAAACGTAATAACGCCTGATTTCGCAATTGTATCGTTAATCGACGGTGCTGAATAAAGCGAATCGTTCATGACAATACCAAGAGGTCGACCACTGCGGCGGTCCGCTCCCGCTTTATAATGATTCGTTACCTTCTGAAGCGGCTTGGCTCCTTCGGTCTTCATGTTGAAATAAACCTGCGGATCGCCCGTTTCGCCGAATCCTTCGCGAACGGATGCCATATGACCTCCGTCAACCCGATAATCACTCGTCAGATCAAGGAGAAGAATATCGTAAACATATTGATCGTTTGCTTTTCGTGTTGGATCTTTCGCCTTTTTAGTCGGACGGAAAACAACATCACCCCGGCCAACAATATCATGTTGGGTCGGATCGACCGGAACCCATGTTCCGCCAAGAATCATGCCATTTTTACCGGACGGCTTGGAAAGAACGATCGACCAGCCTTGCGATTTTTCCGCCAGCTGAATCAGTTCCTGTTCTTCCGGAGCGGAACGGGAAGCAAGAATACGAAACTTTAATTGCCCCGTTGAATTGATCAGGTTGGTGATCCGTTTGACTTCCGCTTCATCCGCTTCAGGAATGGTGATCTTGATTTCAGTGTTATTACCAAGTTCCTGAATTGAAATTTCCCGAACTCCGGACGGATTAATACGTTTCATAATGGCCGATTTCAGTTCGCCCATCTGCTGATTGGTGATGCCTTCGCGGCCAACGCCTTTTTTGGCTTTCTTTTCCGCGCTTTGATCATCAACGGTCGGCGTTACTTCATAAGTCAAAATGGATCCGCCCCGAAGGTCAATACCAAGATTCAACCGATTGTTTTTTATACCGGACCAAGTCGAAAGAAACGCGCCCAACGTACAGAAAATAATCAGCGCGTAAGACGACTGCAGTTCCTGAAGTTTAAACGCTTTGGCCAAAAATCCGGCGATAAGGAAGCAGACAACCAGGAACACGACGATCTTTACAACAAAGAAAAAACCGTCCATTGAGGCACCGGAATCCGCGTTGGTATTTTGTTCCGCCGAAACATTTTGAACGTCGGTCGCGGAAACAACGGACTTATTATCGGCAGCCGGTTCCGCTTTTTTGTCAGCATTGTCGGCGTCCGCTTTTTTGTCGCTCGAAGGAGCCGCTTGAGCAGCCGGTTCCGCTTTCTTGTCGTCGGCCACCTTTTTGTCGGTCGAAGAAACCGCTTGAGCAGCCGGTTCCGCTTTCTTGTCGGCAACCGCTTTCTTGTCGGTCGAAGGAGCCGCGGCGGCCGGAGCCGGATTGGCGCCAGCGGCCTTTTCTTCAGCGGAAATATTCTGAAGGCCCGTTACAAGCATTATGCTCAGGCACAGACCAAGTATTCCGGGAATAACTAAAGATCTAAATAATTTTCCTGTCATTTTTCAAATTCTTCCAGCGTTGTAAAATTTCCTGAAACTGATAACAACTGCGTTAATAATGTTATATTAAACGAACAAGCCGATTTAATTCAAGTTCTTCCGTATTTTTCGCAAATTTTCTCAGGATAAAAAACCGGCACTAAAATACTCGAAAAAACTTTTCTTCGCCGACCGGCTTGAGATCGTTCACCGCGGAGTCCAAACGTTTTCCGGCTTGAGAAATCCGTTAAGTTCGTCTGGACAAACCGCAAAAAACTTTTAGCGAAAAAGATCCGCTTTCGGCTTAAAACAAATCAATTTTTATCAGAAGACTTGTCTTCTTTGCTCTCTTTTTTCTCTTTATTGTCTTTGTCATTATAAATAAAGTAAACGGAACTGAGCGAAAAACGAATTTTCGTGTTGTCGTCCACTTTAAGAACAACTTCATTCTGTTCTTTATCAACACTGTAAATCGTGCCGATAATACCGCTGTAAGTCATAACGCGGTCATTTTTTTTGAGATTGTCAACCAGTTTCTGCATCTGTTTGGCCTGATTTTTTTTCGGCAAAACAAAAAACACCCACATGATGACCAAAATCATGAAGATCCAAATAACGAGCTGAAAAAGATTCCCGCCCGGCGCAGGATTTCCGGTTGCTGCCGGAGCGGCCGGAGCGGCTGCCTGCGCGAAAATAGCTGATAAATATTGAAAGGTCATTTTTATCTCTTTCTGTTAAATATTAACGTTTCTTTTTATTATTATTATTATTGTTTCCGCCGTTTTCCCGGCGAATACCATGTCGGGTTATATTACCGCGAACAATAAGTGAAATGGCATCATCCCAACTCGGCATTGATTTCTCAAGCCGTTCTTCGCCTGATCGTTCAAACGAATTTTCTGCATTATTTTTTTCCCGGCGTTCGCCTCGACGGTCATTTTCCCGACGCTCCTCCGTTCGTTCGGATCGAGGATCACGTCTTTCATTACGGTCTTCTGCAAAAGAACCGGGATCTTTTTCGCGCGAATTCCGTCCTTCCGGTCTGCGGCCTTCCGCAAAAGAAGATTCTTCCCGGCGATTCTCCCGGCGATCATCTCTTCGCTCGGATCGACTGTCCCGACGGCTGTCTCTTCGTTCGGTCCGGTCTTCCCGGCGATTTTCATTTCGATCCGCCCGGTCTTCCCGAATGTCAGGATCTCTGTTTTCTGATTTTTGAGATCTGATATCTCTGTTATCGCGATTTTTTCGATCTTCGAAACGTTTTGTTTCTTCGGCGGCATCCTCTGTTCGGGCCGGACGATCATTTCGCCGATCCTGACGGGACCGGTCGCGGCGGACTCCGCGGTCATTTTTTCTTTCTGATCGGAAAGAAATTTCGTTCATCGCTTCGTCGTTTTCCTCTTGTGTCATTTCCGATTTTGCCTGATCGGCAACAAACCGGCTCGGTTTTCCCCAAGAGATCTCCAACCCCAAATCATCGCTATCGGCAAAAAAATCATCCAGGGAAACTTCTTTGGAAATTTTTTTCTGATCATTCTTTTCCGGAACAGGATCATCTTCTTTTTCTTCGGTGCGCACGTCAGGCCCCCAAAGATCGGCTTCCTCTTCCTGATCGGGAATTTCAAAATATCCGCGTTTTCCCCGACCGCGCCGATTACGGCGAGCCCCACTTTTTTCAGTATCAGACACTTCCGCTTTAAAATCAGAAATTACGTCTTCGTCCGTCTCGTCTTCGTCCGACGAAACCGGTTCGGTAAGAGAAACAATTACTTCAACTTCATTCTCATCCGCGGAAACAACTTCAATTTCGGGAGCAAATTCATCTTCATCGTCGTCTTCATCATTGTCCTCTAAAGAATCGGAGGGCTCTTCGTCATCGTTAATTTGACGTTGGGCCGCTTCGAATTCATCATCCGCTTCCGTTGAAATATTATTATCTTCAGAATCAAAATCCCCCTCTTCGGATCGATCATTTTCATTGGACCTCGGTTTACGTCCCCAAGAAATATCCAATCCTTCAGCCTCTTCACTGTCCGCAAAAAAGTCGTTCAAAGAAAATGATTCATCTTCAAGATCAATATTAAAACCGCAAGATTCTTTTTTATCTTCTTTTTGTTCTTTATTTTCCGCCAATTTTTCTATTTGTGAAATAAGATCGGGAATCGGCGCGGCCGATTTAACGGATCTTCTTCCGGTCGTCTTCGGTTCGGAAGCTTTTTTTACCTTCTTTTTAGGTTTGGCGACATTTTCCTTTTTGGCTTTTACTTTCTTTTGCGGAACTTCTTCCGACGCCTTCTCAATGACACCATTATTCTGTTCTTCGACTTCCGGAATCGCCTCTTCTTTAACGTTCCTGGCTTTTTTAGCAGGTTTTTTCATATCGTTTACTTCTTTCACTTCTTCTGCTTTTTTGGTCGAGCGTCCCCGTCTTTTTACGGGTTTGTCTTCTTCATGATCTCTTTTTTCTTCTATTTCGCGCAAAGATCGGGCAAGTGTTTCCCACTCATCCAATCCTGATTTTTTATCTTTGGTCATTTTAGACAATTTACTTCGTTTTACATCTTTTATTTTATTGACAAACGGTCTAAAACCAGAATTTCATACTGTTCAGATCCATTCTTTACCTTTTTTCAATATTAATATCCGCATTTTATTATATAGGCAAGGCGCTTTGTTGTCAATCAGTCATGTTAAAAATTGAGTTTCAGTAAAATTATTCCGTTTTTCTTTTAAAAAACGCCTCTTGAAATACTTTTCTCCTTTACTGATCAATTATTTCGCGCTTTCTTGTTTTTTGTTCTCTTCCCTTCTGTGTTTCATATCATATTTTCCGTAAATGATCTCTTTTTTGAAACACTCATAAAAATTCAAAGTGTCCTCGACATCACAATTTCAATCAGTCAATAAAAGACACTTTTTCGCAGTTTTTCCGATTACTTTCTGATCCTCAAAACTTTAATAATGTCCTTTGCGAAAATTTAAAATATTTCGGAAATATTTCTCTTTTAAGTATTTTTGGTTTTTTTTCGAGAAATTTTATTTTAATATAAAATCGACAGATACTCCAATATCACCAGTTTCCAAACGGCCGACATATTCTTGTGCGCTTTTCATAAGAAGTCCTTTTTTTATACCGGCCAGAGTACAAGTGACCGCCGCTCGAACCGCATCGCCGGTCACTAAACCGGAATCACCGTTTAACCCGGTCGGAATATCAACAGAAAAGACCGGCTTACCTGATCGGTTGATCTGCCGGACAACAGTCAAATAAGGCTCGCGCAGTTCACTCAACGCCCCTGTCCCAAGCAACGCGTCGACGATCCAATCGGCTTTACTCATTGAATTTACCAATCGGTCCAGCGTCTCCTTTTCGTTTTTAAAATGCCATAAAAGATCTCGGCTCGGTAAAAATTTTTCAAGGATCGTCCGATTGACCGCCGCGTCCCCTTTATACTCTTTCGATGAAGCCATTAAAACGGTTTCCGTTTGATATCCCAGCATCAGAAGACGACGGGCCATTACAAAACCGTCGCCGCCATTATTGCCTTTGCCGCAGCAGATCAAAATTTTCTTTTTTAACGAATCGGGCCCCAGTGCCTTGATAAAAACATCAACAAGACTTCTTCCCGCGTTTTCCATTAAAAGAATCGACGGAACCGAAAACTCTTCAACCGCCGCCCGATCCAAGGCCCTCATTTGACTGCAAGTAAAACAATCGCTTTCCGGTTTTTTCGATTCGTTGTCAAAAAAGTATTCCGTCTGCTGATTAAAATTTTTCATTTTCGATCTTTCTGATGAACTCCTGTTATACTGGTTTCATAAAAGATTTTTCGCTCCAACATCAAGAGAACAGCCGATTTATGAAGTCAATCGGCGAAAAAACATTTTAAATACCGGCAATAAAACGCGGTATTGATGATCATTTTTTACCGCTGCTGATGAATTATTATATATTATGAATTAAAAATATAAAGGGAAAATTTTGGTCAAATTGCATGTCGAACTGAAAATTTTATACAAAAGGCTTTCCTCATTTATAAATACTGCGGCATAAGAAAGAAATATTATTATACTGATTTCATCATGAATTTTCCATTATAACGTCAAAAGAACAGCCGATTCACGCGGACAATCGGCGGAGATGACAGAAAATTAAAAAGAAAAGCAGTATATAAAACATCGGAAAACAATCTGAAAATGTTTAAGTTCCGATTATAAATTACAACAGGAAGATCAAATCTTTGCCGCGGGTACTGAAATTGGAGAAACGCGGACTGAAAAGGCTCTTGTCAATATAAATATTAACAAGTATAATAAAAGAATGGGCGGAAATGTTTGATCCGCCGTTAATGAAAGGAAAAAAATGTCTGAAGAAACAAAAAAAATGGAAGATCGCCAGCGAGATGTTTCGCGCAAGGAAATCAGTTTCAGAGAATTTCAAGATCTGATCAATGAAATGTATACCAAAAAAGACGCCGAACGCGGAATCGACGGAACGTTTATGTGGCTGATGGAAGAAGTTGGAGAACTGGCTTCCGCTCTGCGAAGCGGAACGAAACTCGAACTCGGCCGCGAATTCGCCGATGTGATCGCCTGGCTTACAACGATCGCCAACGTCGCGGAAATTGATCTGACTGAAGCGCTGCTTGAAAAATACGGTTCCGGCTGTCCCGGCTGCGGAAAATTCATTTGCGTTTGCCCCAACGAAGATAAACCTTGATTTTTCTTCGTTTCCCGTTCTTTTCAGAACCCGATTTAATGCCTTTCGGATGCCTGAACGCGCCGATATATATTATACTGCTTTTATTTTAAATTTTCCGTTGTCTCCGATGATTGATTGCGTAAATCGGCTGTTCTTTTGACGTAATAACGGAAAATTCATGATGGAAACGGTATAAATTTTTAGAACAGGTTCTTCCGCAGATCGTTTTTTCACTGTCTGCATTTGAAATTTTCCGTCATGGGTCGTTTCAACTTTATACATGTGTCGTTTCAACTTTATAATTGTCTGTTGGACAATCGCAGCAAAGAACAGGACAGGAATACGGATGTCTCGTCCGCCGTTTTCATCGGTTGACTTTATGAAAAGGCTGTTCTTCTGAAGTCAGAACAGAAATTAATTTGTAATCGTTATTAATGATTGACCGTATTCTGCCAAAAGTTTCTGACTCCGTCGATCATACCGGAAAAAGAAACGGCAGAAAATTTTCTGAATTTCGCATAACCCCATTTCTCAACGAGGAACGCATGAAAAAGCCCTTTTCAATACTGCTGATGATTTTAATAACCGTTATTGTCAATTTTTCAAATTGGGCCGTTTCCGCCCCTGCTGCAAACGACGGACAAAATATTCCGGTCGAATTGGGATTCAATCGTCTTTCCGCTCAGGATCTTGACAGCGGTTACGTCCTTCTTTTTGATGGACGGTCTTTTTTCGGCTGGGAAGCGGAGCCGGTTTCCCCCGTTCGGTCGGCCAATGTTCCCGATCCGGTTATTATGATTAAAAACGGCGAAATGGTCATAAAAACGGAAATTCCTTTAAAACTTCGAACACCAATCTTTTGGAAAAACGGCCCAAACGCTGCCGATCCCGATCTTGAAGCGATTTGGAAAAAATCGGAAAACACCATTTTAAAATGCTGGTCGCTTCTCGACGCGCAAAAAAATTTACTCGTTGAAAATTCTTTTACGGGACAACCCAACTGGAAAGCCGGCGAATCAAAGGAATATAAATTTCAATCTGCCGGTCCCGTTCTAAAGGAAGGTGTCCGGGCCGCTTGGTTTGAACTGACAATTGAACGCGGTGAACTGACCATTCAATCGTTGCGGTACCGGCCCGGAGGATCGCGGGATCTTTTGGCGGATCTCAAAACATTTTGGAAAGAGCCCGCAGGATCAATGAACCTGAAGAAAAACGATTCGTCTGTTTTTCTTTCCGGACAAGGACAACTTGAAACAGTTAAAACCTATTCCGATTTCGCCGCTCAAGTCAAATTTAAAACGATCGTCGACACGAATCGTAAAAGCGAAACATTCTGCAATTCAGGGCTTTTCTTCCGCGCGATTCCCGGAAGCAAACTCGACGGTTATGAATGCCAAATCAACAATGACCCGAACGATGCCGACCGATTCAAATTTCTTGGAAACGATACCGGAGGGATTTTTCGTCGAATTGCCGCCCGTCGAATCACGGACAAAGACAATGAGCCTACTTGGCTGACGGTTACCGCCAATGGTTTAATGTTTAGAACCTGGGTCAACGGCATTCCGACCGTTGTTTGGAACGATACGAGAAAAAGCGACCTAAATCCGCGCAAAGGATCCAAAACAGAGTCGGGTACACTTCAGATCCAGGGGCACGATCCCTGGACGAAAATTGAAATTTTTCAATTCCGTGCGGCCGACTGATCGCCGGATCAATAAAGACCGCGATTCCTGAACTGCAGTAAATAAATTTTGAGCGTTGTTTTTATGAAAAATTTTTACTTGAGCATAACCGTTCGCACTCTTTGGGTTTTAATCGTTTTTTCCCTGACAGGTACGATCTCATTTATTAACATTCCGACCCAATTCGGGTCCGATGTTCAATGGGGATCGTTAACCGCGGCGGAAAATATGGGCCGAAAGACAATTCAGTTGATCAATCAGTATAAGCATAACCCGGATTCATACTGTCAGGGCCTTGAATACGCCTTCGATCGGAAAGAAAACCGGGAAATTCTTTATGAAAGTGTCGGCCGGTACGGTTCTTCAAAACTTCTCAAAACCGATTTAAAAACCGGTCAAATCCTTCAGGAACATGTTCTGGCCGATAAGTTTTTCGCCGAAGGTCTTGCGGTGATTGACGATCAGATCTATCAGCTGACCTGGCGCGAGGGGATTTGTTTCGTTTACGACAAAGAAACATTTTCATTAAAATCAGACTATCGCTTCCGGACAGAAGGCTGGGGTCTGACTTACAACGGCAAGCATTTGATCGTCAGTGACGGATCGAATAATATTTATTATTGGGATCCTAAAACGCTGCATGAAAAAAAGAAGATAAGTGTTTGGTATCGGGACAGAAGCGGAAAAAAAAGACCGCTTGCCAAAATAAATGAACTTGAATATATTGACGGTGAAATTTGGGCTAACATCTATCAGACATCCTTTCTTGTCCGAATCAATCCCAAAAGCGGAGAAGCGCTGCAATTTTTCAACTGCTCCTCCCTCGTTCCCAAGGATCTCGCGAACTCGGACGATTTAGTAATGAACGGTATTGCTTTCGACAAAGAAAACAATCGTCTTTTTATAACCGGAAAATGCTGGCCGGTTCTTTATGAAATGAAGATCGAAAAAGAAGACAAACAGGGCGATAAATAAAAATGAATATACACGTTAATCAGACACACGACGCGGCGGAAGAGCAGGAAAAAGCGTTAAAAAAAGTTACCTGGCTTGGAATGATTATTAATATTATTTTGGTGATCATTAAATTTTTGGCCGGTTTTTTTGCTCACTCACAAGTTTTGATCGCGGACGCTGTTCACAGTTTCAGCGATTTGGCGACTGATTTGGCACTTCTAATCGGAGTTCGTTACTGGAACGCGCCGGCCGATAAAGATCATCCGCACGGACACGCAAAAATCGAAACAATGGTAACGATGTTCATCGGCATCGCACTGTTTCTGGTTGGGATCGGACTGATTAAAACCGCGGTTCATTCAATAGATCTTCTTATTAACGGGGGCAATATTCCCAAGCCTGGTGCGGCCGCTTTTATCGCCGCGCTGCTTTCGATTATCAGCAAGGAATGGCTCTATTGGAAAACAGTTGACGTCGGCAAAAAGGTTCATTCTTCGGCCATTATGGCCAATGCGTGGCATCATCGGTCCGACGCTCTCAGCTCAATTCCAGCCGCGCTGGCAGTTTTGGCCGTACTTCTCTTTGGAGAAAAATATACCTTTCTTGATCCGGTCGGAACGATTTTTGTCAGTCTTATGCTGATTTACGCTTCCTTTGGAATTTTGCGGCCCACCTGGTCTATTCTGCTTGATCACGGAATTTCGCCAGACGCGCTCAAACAGATCGAAACTTCCGTTCGCGGTATGAAAGACGTTTCCGGCGTTCATAAAATCAGATCCCGTTTCATCGGAAACGAAAAATTCGCCGTCGATCTGCATATTCAGGTTGACGGTCAAATGCCTGTTATTCAGGCTCATTCTCTTTCGCATCAGATCCAAAAAATGCTCCAGCAGACCAATCCCGAAATTGTCGATGTTGTTATTCATATTGAACCAGCCAATACCGATTTGAAATAGCAGATGAAAAACGACTGCTCCTTAAAAATTTCTTAAAGGATTTATTTGTTTATGCTTGATCTTTGTGCTTTCGTACCTGTTCCAGAATTTATTTTTCCGAGGCCATTGTTTTTGGCAGTTTGCGGCGCCGTTTTCGGTGCGGTTTTCGGCAGCTTTTTGAATGTCGTTGTCTGGCGCCTGCCGCTCGGAATGAGTCTGAATCATCCGGGTTCGCATTGTCCGAAATGTAAACATCCGCTCGGAATGAGAGACAACATTCCGATCTTTGGCTGGATCCTTCTCGGCGGAA
>CAZZEF010000045.1:0-24520 GCA_964652875.1 uncultured Planctomycetaceae bacterium | reverse complement strand
ATTATGAATATCTTTCCGGAATGGTAACCGGATCGCAGCAAATGTCTGCCGGCCCAATTTCCAACGCGATTTTTGTTAAATTCAAAATCGCCGAGGACGCCAAACCCGGACTTAGAGAGGTCAAAGTTGTTGCTCCGAATAATATCTCGCGACCCTGTTGGTTTTGGATCAGCCGTCATAATGAAGTCAGAGAAATTGAACCCAACGAGGGTAATAAATGGCCTGGCTGGGAACGGCTTTTCAAAAAATATGTTGAACTGGAAACTTGTGATGTTCCTGTCGCGCTCAGTGGTCAGATCGAACCAGGCGATATTGACCGTTTTTATTTAAATCTTGTCGAAGGTCAGCGTCTTGTTTTCGATATGCAGGCGCGAAGTCTTCAGCCTTACGTTGCTAACGCGGTTCCCGGATGGATGACCGGTTTGATGACCTTGTTTGGACCGGACGAAAAAGAAATTATTTCTTCCGCGGATTACCGGTTCAGTCAGGATCCACTGATGTTTTTCAAAGTCCCCAAAACGGGAAAATACATGCTTGAGGTGCGTGATTCGATCTTTAGAGGCCGACGTGATTTCGTTTATCGGATCGCTATCGGCGAGTATCCTGTTGTTTCCTCTTATTATCCGTTGGGGGGACCGGTCGGGTCTCAAACGGAAATTACGCTTCGAGGCGGTAATCTGCCCGTCAGAAAAATTACTCCCGATTTCAGCGCTCCCATCGCTTATGAAGACATTCGGGAAATTAACATGCTGGGTGATCAGCCGTTGCTGCGACCGATGAAATACATGGTCGAAACGCTTCCGATTTTTCAAGAGCCCTTCCCGAAATCCGCCGACGGCAAACCGGAAAAGCGTGACCCGTTAAAGGTAAATTTACCGGTCGTTGTTTACGGAATGATCGCGTTCACCAACGAAACGGATATTTATGAATTCACCGCCAAAAAAGGCGAAAAGGTTGCTTTGGACGTAACCGCTAACGCTTTGGGATCCAATTTGGACGCCGTTCTCGAAGTTCGGGATCAAGCCGGAAAAGTAATCGCGATGAATGATGACCGGGCCAATCATACCGGTCCCAATATCGGAAATGAAGTTCATCATTCCGATCCGCTGTTGATGGTCGATATTCCGCAGGACGGATCGTATTTCGTTCGAATATACGGCAACAGCCGCAAGGCGGGACCTGACTGTTATTACCGTTTAAGAATTTCACCTCCCCAGCCTGATTTTACTGTTTGCGTAACTCCTTCTTGCCTGCGTTTCAGCGGAGCAAACGCCAATGTCAAGGCGTTCGTTTACCGAAAAGAAGGATACACTGGCGATATTGAACTTCGCTTTGCTTCCAATGAGAAGAATTACGCTATTTCCGGAGGCGGTAAAATTTCACCTGCCGATCACGCGGAAAGTACAACGATCGTCGCTGACAACATTAAGAACTTTACGGTCAAGGCGATTGAAAAGTTGAATCCAAGTCCGCAGCCGGTCAAAATGATTGCCGTCGGTAAAGTGGGCGATAAAGAAATCATTCATCCTGTTTATTTTTGCGATGAATGGATGCAGGCGTTTATTTGGTATCATTTAGTGCCCGTCAAGGAGCCGAACGCCATTCAGCGATAAATTATTCTGAACACAAGTTAGCGCTGATTTGTGTAAAACTTAAACGCGGCGGATTGAAAAATCCGCCGTTTTTTATTGATAAAACACTCGCGCTTATAAAAAATTTTTATGCTGTTCTCATTTTAAATTTTCCTTGATCCCGTCGATTGCCTTCGTAATTGGGCAGTTCTTTTGACATTGGAACGGATACTTCATAATGGAACCGGCAGTATAGATTTGTATTCAACAGGAAATTATTTGTCCGTATCTTTCATCTTCCTCGGACCGGTTTTACAAACAGTTTACTTTTTAACGCCGACAGGAAAAGATGATTTACAGAATATAATTTCCATTTAATCGTATATTCTGTTCTATTAGTTATTGATAAAATGTGATCTTTTTATGTTCACTTACGAGGAAATTTTTATACATGTTTGTTTACCTGAAGGTGTATATATTTTTCGGATTTTTATGATTTATATACTGCTTTTATTTTTAATTTTCCGTCTTTTTTTCCCAATTGACCACGTGAATCGACCGTTCTTTTGACATGATAACGAAAATCATCATTGGATCGGTAAAGTTACCGTTCCCGATATGAAACGACATTTCTTTTTGTTAACGCAATTTTGTCAAAAACATCCTCAAGACTTACTGTCAATCGCTCTGCATTTTCATTTGTTCACTGATAGATTTTGTGAATATAATACTTTCGATCATAAAACGGAAAAAACAACTGCTATAAAGACCGACGGGATCTGTTATTGCCTCTTAAAAGAAAAGATCAATTGTCCAGTTGTCCTAAAATTCCAATCGTCAAAAATTCTTTGCCCCCAATAATAATATTTATAAAAAAACTCCCGATTTTGAAACGGTCGGGAGTAAATGAAAATTTTATTTTTATTCGTGAATAAAGTTACCAAGCAACGGTATTAGGAGTTTCCGGAGTACTTGCCAACTGAGAAAGGATCTGCAGAATAGCCGTTAGATGCACAAAACGCGGTCCGTAACGATCGAGAAAATCGTTAATGCAATACTCGCTGTCCAGCAGGTTTTCAAAATTATCACCAACTTCTTCCGCAACATTAGATAAAACATCCGTTTGGATCTTTGAAAGTTTTTCCGCGGCATTACGGCATGCCCATGAAAGATGCGGATTAGCCTGTTTCCATTTGGCCAGCTCCTGCGCTCTTTGACGCTGACCGGCACCGAACTGATTGATCATCTCCTGAAGCAGTTCGTTTTGACGGTTTTGCGAAGCTAAAAGAGCGCGAAGCAAATCGGCGACTTCCCGATTTCCATTATCTTGAATTTCCTGTCCGCCTCCGGAGGCGGCGGCGACATCAATTTGTGTAAACAGTTGGTATCTTTGATCTTTTGACATGAAACCAATCCTAATTTATTAATAGTCTTTTATACTGTTCACATTTTAAGTTTTCCAGTTTATCCGTCAATGAAGTTAAACGAACAGTCACTATTTGGGAACTGAAAAAAACGCAATCGGTATATAACACTTAATATCTATTTTCTGCTGTCCGAAAGAAATTTCCGTATACGTCCGGAAAACTGAGGATTTAATCTGTTTTCCGGCAATTCAACGGGAAAACTGACAGAAATCAGTGTAACCTAAATACTTTATACTGTCATCATTTAAATTTTTCGCTGTTTACATCGATCAAATTCGTGTCTTGACTGTTTATTTAAAGTCAGGTCAGAAAAATCCATATTATGCAACGGATATATTATACTGTTTTTATCTTAAATTTTCCGGCATTTCCGCCGATTGATTACGTGAATCGGCTGTTCATTTGACGTTATAACGGAAAGTTCATTATGGAAACGGTATATATTCAAATTTATTATTATGACAGACCATTTAATTTTACATACTGATAGTATAGACAAATTAGTTGAAATAATGTTGTAAAAAAATGGAAGTTTTGCCATTTTTCGCAAAATTTTTCAGGAAAATTCGAGAAAAAATTTTCATTCCCGAAGAAATTTTGAATTCTTAATAATTATATAAAGGGAAGTTAAAAATTTTCTTCATAAAGTTATTGACAGATTTTATTCATCAGGTAGAACGAATGAAGGAGAAAATATTTTGAGAAAAGAAAGTCATGTTCAAGAATAAAAATACGCGACATAAATCTCAAAAAGTTTTATCTTGATAAAATAAACAATATACTGGGTGAATTATGCCTTCCAAGACAAACGAAAACGAACTTTATCTCGGTTTTTTGAGTGTAACCGGTAGTGAGAATCAAGGTCTGGTCGGCGGTCTTTTGATTTTAAACGAAGTTGGTCGTCCAGTTGAATTTCATTGCACCGCGCCAGTTCGTCCTAACAGAGCGCAAGAAATCCTTTACGGAAGTGCGTTACCGGGTTTTTTGTATGGCGAGCAAATATCGCAAACATTAATCAAACATATAAAATCGTCTGTCGTCGCCGTTTTGACAGATCAGATCCAAGTTCTTTTAGCTCAAAAGGATATAGACTATCCAGTAATATATATTAATAAAAAAGAAAAAAGTTCAGAAGAAACAGCTGTTTTGTCTGACAATTCTCATTCTTTGAAATCAATTGAGTTAGGGAAAGCCAAAGGACTTATACAAGATAGTAAAGATAAAAATTTTATGGAAGCGAACCTATTTTTCGAGAAAAATTTTGGAGCGATTGATCCGATTGAACCGTTCGAAAGAATTCGCAATGCGATAGACGAAGCTCAAAGAAGTTTATAGTAATCGTCTATCTTCGTACCTGACCATTTAGTGTTCCAGCTTATTCGCTTCCTGCTTCGTGTTCCGTTTGTTCTTTCGCCTTAGTCTTGTCCCCCTCCGGACATATTATACTGCTTTCATTTTAAATTTTCCGTCATTTACGCCGATTGACTGCGTGAATCGGCTGTTCCTTTTGACGTTATAACGGAAAATTCATGATGAAATCGATATAAATAATCCGGATTAATGCTGTTTGTTTATACCTGTTTATGTCACTTGTCAAAAACACAATTCATTAGAAGTCAATAGAAATCCTCCAAAGACGACAAAGTTTTCCGACTTCGGTATAAAAAATTTCTTTTTTTTGTCAGTAATACTGTTTTTTATTGTTTTGGGGGCGCTTTTGGATGTTTTTTGATCTTTTTCAGCTTTTTTATCCTCTTGCCTCTTACTTTTAGGAACCGGAACATATATTATATATATAAATAATGAAATATTAAAATATTGTGTTGTTGAAATTTAAAATGGATCAGAGTATAATAGAGCGGTATTAAAATAAAGTCAAAATTCGAAAAGTTTTATATAACTCAGGAAGGAACGACTTATCATGAGCATGATTTGTTACCAATGTGAACAAGCGGCCTTCGGTAAAGGATGTCAGGAAAAGGGAATTTGCGGCAAGGACGCGGAATGCGCTCATTTGCAGAATCTGCTTTTGGCCTGGTGTAAACATATTTCAGTCCCGGCTGCTCAAATGTGTCAGCAAGGAAATTCAAGCGAAATAATTAATCATTTCATTATTGACGCATTATGTTCAACGATGTCAAACGTTAATTTTGATGCGGCGGATATTGCTCAAAAAATACAAATGGCCTATCGGGTTCAGCAACTGGCGGAATATCTGGGGACCAATGAAAAGCCTGAATTTCAAGCCTCGCTGGAAAAGGATGTCAGTGCGCCTTTGGAGGAACTTTCGGCGGAAGAACGAAACGAACTGACAGAACAGGGAAAAGCTTACGCATTTGATATTCGACAAAAAGAATACGGAGAACTTGTTATTGGCTTTCAGGAATTGATTTTGGCCGGACTTAAGGGAGCGGCGGCGAACGTTCGACTTTATATTTCTGATTTAAAGCGCTACCTTACCGGTAAAAAAACGGATGTAGACAATTTAAAACTGGAACTGGCGGGGATAAAAAACGATTCCAAGAATAAGCAAAAACGACAAGATCTTCTCCAGCTGATTGAGGAAAAAGAGACTCGTTATAATGAACTTCAAGGGAAAGCGGACGCTTTATATAAAGGGTTTTATGAAGTTCTTGCCTTTTTGGCCGAAGAACCGTCTGACCGCGAAAAGCTGATGGCAAACGCCTTGCGGGCAGGTCAAATCAACAGTTTGTCGATGGAATTACTGGAGCTTGTGCGCGCGTCAAAATACGGAGAGCCGCTGCCGTCTGTTGTTCGTTTTTCGCCGATGCCGGGAAAATGTGTTCTTATTTCCGGCAACGATTATTCCGATCTGTATGAACTTTTGGTTCAGACGGAATTTTCGGATATAAAAGTATACACTCATGGAGAAATGCTTTCCGCGCACGCTTATTCTCAGTTCCGTAATTTCAAGCATTTTTGCGGACATTACGGAACATCTTGGGCAATGCAGCAGAAAGAGTTCGACGGTTTTCCCGGCGCAATTTTAATGACTTCCGGACCAATTATTAAACCGGAAGGAAGTTATCAGGATTATATTTTCGCGACCGGTCCGGTTCACCTGCCGGGCGTCAAAAGAATTGAGGCGGACGAACGCGGATGGAAAGATTTTTTACCGCTGATCAAGGCGGCCAATGACTCCCCCGGCTTTTTTCGATCCAAATCAAATGACCGTCAGACGGTCGGTTATAACGCCAAAGCGGTTATTAAACTCTTTGATCAGTTCCGCAAGGCGCTTCAGCAAAAGCTGTTTCGCGGCTTTTGTTTGATCGGAGGAAGCGACGGACCAGGTGAAAGCTGGAATTATTATGCTTCCCTGATTGAAAAGATCCCGAACGATGTCGTTATTCTTACTTTTGGAAGTACAAAATTCAGATTTAATAAAACTTCGCTAACACCGTTGGCCAATGGTTTGCCGCGTCTTTATGACTTGGGACAGATCAACGATGCCTGGGAAGCCATTTGTTTGCTGAAAGTATATTGTCAGGAGTTCGGTTGCAGCTTGGATAATATACCGCTTACCGTTTATTTCAGCTGGTATGGACAGCGATCCATCGCCGTTTTTCTCAGTCTGCTGGCCGAAGGGTTCCGCCGTATTAATTTCGGACCCGTCCTGCCCGCGTTTATGCCGAACGAATTATGGACCGTCTTTGCTGAAAAGTTCGGACTCCAGCTCCTTTCCAATACGGAGGATATTCCCGAAAATCGCGAATAATCCCGAACCGGATTGCGGGAATAAATTGCGTAAAAGCATTTCCGCCCTAAACTGTACTTTAAAATTATCAAAAAGTATTTTTATATTGCCGCCATTTGAATTTCGAAATCGTGCCGAGTCGGCTTTGTATTTCTGTTTCAATTCTGACCCGTTGAAAATTTAAATGAAGCAGCATAAGTTTCAATGTATATCGATTCCATCATGAATTTTCCGTTATAACGTCAAAAGAACTGCCGATTCACGGTGTCAATAGGCGAAAATGACGGAAAATTAAAAATAAAAGCAGTATAAAAATACAAATTTTAAAAAGACGGTTATTGGGACTGTCTTTCGTAATTTCAGTTCATTTTAGGCCGCTTGACATTATTTTGTATTGAGATCTGTTTCATGACAAATTTTATATAAAGGTATTCTGCATCCGTTCAATTGAAACATTTAATTGAACCGGAAATTGAAAATCGGACATGAAGCGTTTTCTTTATTGCGGCTTTGCTTAATATCATATGCGGATCAAACAGAAATGACATTATCAAATATCTCTTTATCCTGTCAAAAATTTTGCCGGACTAAAATAGTGGCGACACTGGGTCCGGTCTCTTCCTCAGAAGAAATGATCAAAAAACTGGCCTTGGCCGGAGCGGATATTTTCCGTCTTAATTTTGCTCACGGCGGTCCGGAAAAACTGACCCCAATTCTGAATAATATAAGGAAAGTCAGCGAAGATCTTCATCAGCCGATCGGTGTTTTGGCGGATCTTGCCGGACCGAAGATCCGACTGGGCGAACTGCCCGGCAACGAATATCATTGCCGACAGGAGGAAAATGTTTGTTTTATCAGGGGAAGCAAACCGGAAAAGCCCGGTGAATTTACCGTGACTTATGACCGTTTGCTTGACGAACTTAAGCCGGGTGAACGCATTCTTTTGGCAGACGGAACGGTTTCTTTGGAAGTTATTGAAAAAAAGATCGACCGCGCCGTTTGCAAGGTTGTTCAGGAAGGCATAGTCCGAAGCCGTCAGGGAGTCAATCTCCCGGGAACGAAATTGAGTATAAAGACACTTCAGCCGATCGATATTGAAAACGCTGTTTGGGCAGTCAAGGCGGGAATTGATTTTCTGGGAGTCAGCTTTGTTCGAACGGCGGAAGAACTGATCGAATTGCGGGCCATCTTGGAAAAGACCGCTTCCGATAAATTTACCGCGATGCAATGGGATAACATGAGTTCTTCTGAAAAAGCGATCTTTTATCCGAATATAATTGCGAAGATCGAAAAACCGGAGACACTCGATAATCTTGACGCGATTGTCGATCAGGCAGACGGTATTATGGTTGCCCGGGGCGATTTAGGAGTCGAAATTGATATCGCCAAAATCGCGCTTGTTCAAAAAGAGATCATCGCTCTTTGTAAAAAAAAGATCAAGCCGGTTATTGTCGCTACTCAAATGCTGGAAAGCATGACGCATGAAACAATGCCGACGCGAGCGGAAACAACCGATGTTGCCAACGCGATTCTGGACGGTACGGATGCCTGTATGCTTTCGGGTGAATCCGCGGTTGGGGATCATCCTGTTCTGGCAGTCGAAATGATGAACCGAATCGCAGCGGAAACGGAAAAAGTTTTGATCCGTCAAAGAATACAAGGGGAGGTCTATTCTTTATTGCCGTCTCATCATGAACTGCAAAAAGAAGATCTTCCCGAATCGGTCAGGATTTCAGTTGCCGTATGCGATGCGGCGGGAACTCTTGCGGACGCTATCGGCGCGTCAATGCTCTGCGTTGCAACCAAAACAGGCCGAACCGCACTGAATCTTTCAAATCGACGAAATAGTGTCATTACGGTCGGAACGAGTCCGTTTGAGCAGGTGGTCCGTCGGCTTTGTCTGTATTGGGGAGTAATTCCGGCGGCAGGCATTCCGACTTCACCCCGGGAAATGCTGTCGGCAATCGTTCGCTTGGGACGCAAAGGAAATATGCTTAATGACGGCGATAAAATTGTTCTGGCCGCCGGAGTCGGAACAACGGAAGAAGAACGCAACGTCATCTATGTTCATACTGTTTGAGGCTGTTTTCGATGTTTTAAATCTCTTATAAAATGACCTTTGTATAAATGGATGATGTTAGGTGATTTTAAAAAATATTTTTAAATAATGTTATTGGGTATAAAATAAACTTAGCCGATAAAACACACATGGTAAAGAGAGGAAAATATGCGAGTTTTAAAAGGTGCCATTTCACTTCTGCTTCTGTTGGGATTGACAGTATCGGTTCAAGCCGATATTGTTGTTTTTGACTCATCGACGCCCGAAACTAATATCGTTTCCCTGGAAGGAGCGAAATTCAAGCAAACCCAAGACGGATTGCTCATTGAAACGCAAGGAGCGAAAAGCCAAAAGAAATCGGGCGATGTTTATCCGGGAATCGCCGTTAAGGGAAAATGGGATATTAAGGATATTAATTTTGTTGAAGTCGAGATCATTCATCGGGATACCAAAATGCGTCTTCCGATTTCTGTTCGGCTGGGCGCAAAAAGTCTGGTCGGCGAAAATGACGCGATCATTGTCCGAACCCAGGCGATGAAAAAGGGAATCGAGACCTGTTCCGTTTTCATTCAACGGCGTTTGTTTAACACCAAAGGAATGCGCCGGGAACCTTGGGCAGGAAACGCTCTTGTCGACAATTTGAAAACTTCAGAAATCACGTCTGTCGGTGTTTACATGCCCAAACCGCTTCTTGACTGGAAATGGGGTATTAAAAAGATCACGCTTAAAAAAATCGACGCGGCGAAAATATTGAAAGCGAAGCCAATCACCTTTTTCAGTATGCCGACTTCTGAAGATTATATGACCTATTTCGACCCGGATCCTGTTTGGAAAAACATGACCCCGGAACAGTTTTTTCCGTTTATCGATGTATACGGACAGTTCAAATATAAAGAATGGCCCGGTAAAATTCATTCGGACGCCGATCTGATCAAGGCGAAAAACAAGGAAGCCAAAGATCTGGCCGCTCATCCCGGCCCTGAAGGATGGAACCAATACGGGGGCTGGTCTGCCGGTCCGAAATTCAAGTCAACCGGTCAATTTCGTGTTGAAAAAATTAACGGCAAATGGTGGATTATTGATCCGGACGGATGTCTTTACTGGTCGCATGGTCCTGTTCGGGTCACGTCATCTTCCGGCGAGACCCCGCTGGACGGACGCAGGCATTACTTTACTGATCTTCCAAAAGAAGATTCGCCGCTGGGTCAATTTTATCATACACATGACGCGCTCCTTTGGCCTTATTATGTCGTCCGAAATATAAAAGACACTTATGATTTTTCAAGCGCGAACGTCTTCCGTAAATACGGCGGCGATTGGCGCAAAATATACGGAGAAACCGCGCATAAACGCCTTCGAAGCTGGGGAATGAATACGGTGGCCAACAGTTCCGATACGGACGTCTGTCTGATGAATAAAACACCTTACACCGATCGAATTGAATTAAAATCCCCTCCAATCGAAGGCTGCGGCGGTCATTACTGGTGGCCGTTCCGGGACCCGTTCAATCCTGAATTCCGGGCGAATTTCCGTCGGCAGCTTGAAGAGCGAAAGGCAGAGATCAACAATGTTTGGTGTTTTGGATTCTTTGTCGATAACGAATTGAATTGGGGGGGCGAAACTTCATTGGCCGAATGGACGCTCCAATCGCCGGCCACTCAATGCGCTAAAATTGAATTCATCAAACGCTTGAAAGAAAAATACAAAACGATCGATCAGCTGAACAGTGTCTGGAAAGGATCATACAAGTCCTGGGACGATCTGCTTCAAAGCAAAACGCCTGCGCCGGACGGATCGAAAATCGATTGCGCCGATTTTTCCGCGGCGATTGTTGATGAGTATTATAAATCCGTTCGGGACGAGTTTAAAAAAGTCGCTCCGAACAAACTTTATCTCGGTGCCCGTTTCGCAGGCTCCTGTTACGAAAAGTTTTTGCGTATCGGTGCAAAATATTCCGATGTTCTGAGCTTTAATATTTATCGATCGACACTGAACGATTTCAAACTTCCCGAAGGAGTTGACAAACCGATTTTAGTCGGTGAATTTCATTTCGGCGCTTTGGACCGCGGTATGTTTCATTGGACCCTTTGCGGAGTTAAAAATCAGGATGAACGGGCACAGTCTTATTATAATTACGTTGAGTCCGCGCTTAAACATCCGAACTTTGTCGGCGTTCATTGGCATCAATACGGAGAGCAATCGACGACCGGCCGGTTTGACGGCGAGAATTTTCAGAACGGCTTCGTTGACGTCTGCGATACACCGTATCCCGAAATGATCAAAAAAATTCGTGAGATCGGTTATAAATTATATCAGGTACGCTGGGGAAAATGATATTGGCCCACTGTGTCCGTTTATGAATTGATGACAGACGGTTTCTGTTTTTCAGGAACCGTCTTTTATTTTGCCTGAATGTCGATCAGATCCGCATGGATCTTTGAGTAAACGATACGTTGGGTTCCGTACAGGCTGTAATAACCGGACAAAGCATAAGTAATACCGCAAACAATTGCGAAAAGAAGAAGATGTTCGGACCCAAACAGTTCGATACTTAAAACAAAGGAGGTCAAAGGACAGTTAACGGTTCCGCAAAAGACACCGACCAGCCCGAGCGCGGCGGCAAGCGATGGATCAAGTCCGAACAGAGGTCCGGCAACGCACCCGAACGCAGACCCAATAAAGAAGGCGGGAACAATTTCGCCCCCTTTAAATCCAACCCCCAGCGTAATGGCAGTAAAAATCGCTTTCCAGAAAAAATCGAGTCCGGCCGCTTTCCCGTCAAGAGCGGTCAAAATACCGGGAATTCCGACCCCATTGTATTTGGGAGTTCCGATCATCCAGGTCAGCGCGATAATTAAAAGGCCGCCGACGAAAATCCGCAAATAGTCGTTTTTTATCAGTCTGCCGAACAAGCGTCGTGAACGCCTCATAATGGAGCAGAAGAAAATACAGACGACCGCGCAGGAAACAGCGAGTCCAACAATTTTGGCGATGTAAAAAAAGCTCAAAACCGAACAGGAACCGAGGCTGAACCGCATGGTCTGAAAGCCGAAACCGCAGGCGATTTCGTAACTGACCAGTGACGCGAAAATACAAGGAACGAGAGCCGGATAAAAAATAATTCCGACATGAGCCATTTCGAGCGAGAATACCGTTGCGGTCAAAGGAGTTCCAAAAATTGCGGCGAAACAACTGCTCATACCGCTGAGAATGGCAATATGCTGATCGTCGTAATTAAGACGAAGTAATTTACCGGTTCCGATTCCAATACTTCCCCCCAACTGAAGAGCGGCGCCTTCCCGACCGGCAGATCCTCCGCATAAATGAGTAATGACGGTTCCGAGAAAGATCATCGGTCCAAGCCAAAGGGACGGTTTGCTGCGCGCGGTCAACGAATCAATGACTTCATTGGTTCCAATGGTCACCGGAAGCGAAACAAGCCGATAAAAAAAGACAATGATCAATCCGCCCAAAGGTAAAAGAAAGATCATATGATGAAAATGACCGGTAAAGAGCAAATTGGCTTCGCGAACGCAAAACTGAAAAGCGGATCCGAACAGACCGCAAACGGTCCCGATAAAGATCGCGATAACGGTCCATTTGGCAAATTCAAAAAGATATTCCGAAACGGCAATGATCCTTTTTCGTGAAGAAAGAAGAACCGGCTCAAGATATTTTATTTTGATTTCTTTCGATTCCTGCTTGTATTCCTGGACAAGATCAAGTATTTTTTCCCGTTTGACCGCAAGATCCCGTTGAGCTTGCGGATCCGAAGAAAGAAGATCCAGATTCTCCTGTGTTTCCAAGTCATTGACAAGATAAATAAGATCTTTTTGCGGGACCGTCTCGACAAGACCGCGCTGAATACTTTTATCGAAATTGCGAAAGATCATGATCTGATCGATCGGATCTATATTGCGCAGAACAGCCCAAATTTCATTTGGAGCAAGTCCGGATAAAAAATCGGCAACGTTGGCCGGATGTAAAACGGTACAAAATTCCCTGATCTCGCCGATTCGGTTTTCGGCAAGCATTTCTCGTATTTCGGGAAGAAGGAGGGGATTGGTCATCGCTTTTTGATCCGAAAAAAAGAAGTAAAATAAAAACAGACGCCTTTCAATGATCCTAAATATTTAACCTTAAAAAAACTTCTTGTCAACCGGGAAGAAATATTGTCTTCCTTTCGAAAATATTTATGATAAAATTATTTATAAAGGAAAAGATCAACTCCTTGCATTTTAGAATTGATTTTATATTGCCGAAATTTTATTTTTCATTTTTTCCGTCAGCCGATTTCGTAAACAGACTTTTCCGATGTCGAATCAAAAAGCAAAGAGAGTTCTCGACATGACAGAAGATAAACCAAAAACAGAATACCGCCAAACATAAATTACGGATTCAAGTCGAAAATTTTTCAATCTCCTATAAAACGTCTATGACATTAACGGAATAAACATGCGTTATCAGAAACAAAAAATTGTTTTCTTGGGACAAAAGGAAAATAAAAATTATAAAAATTTTCTTTTGGTTCTATTTCCGTTCCTGCTGCTTTTTTTATGTCAATTTTGGCAGGTTTTATTTCAAGGATATCAATTCAGTTTTCGTGATGGCGGCTATTTTTATTATGTTCTTTTCGAACAAATTCAAAAAGAATTCAATCTCGGTAATCTGCCTCTTTGGGATCCTTGCGACAATCTCGGTTTTCCGTTAATGGAAAATCCAACCTCTTCCGTTTTCTATCCGCTAAAATTGATCTTTTTCGCAACAGCACTGTTTCCGGGATCTTTCGGAGTGTTTTACAAATTTTATATTTTAATTCATTATCCGATCGCCTATTGGGGAATTTATCGGCTGGCCCAACATTGGAAAATGTCACTGTCCGCTTCTGTTTTATCCGCTGTTGTTTATACTTTTACCGCTCCTTTTTTCTTTCAATATTGCAATGTGATCTATTTAATCGGAGGAGCCTGGTTTCCTTACGCACTTTTACAAGGCGACAATATTTTGAGAAAAGGCGGATTTCGACCTGTTCTGTATTTGGCGTTTTTTTTATCTCTGATGGTTTTAGGAGGTGACCCGCAACTGGCTTATCTGACCGGTGTCTTATTATGCGTTTTAACTTTTGTTTACTGGCGCGCGGAACTTCTTGCCGGTCAACATGCAATTTATAAATCGCTTACGGCAATATACAATATCAAGAACAAAGAAAAAAATAATTTCGATCAAGACAATGAGTCAAAACAAGTAATCTCCGTAACCAGAAGGTTCCAACTTGAATCCAACGAAATTGATCCTGAAAGTGAAATGATCTTAAATTTAGGTACGGACGGCGATTTTTCGAAAGACAATTTTGCTGTTGAAAATGAAACAAGTTCCAATTTTATTATCGAAAGCAAATCGGGATCTGACTTCAATTATGATTACGAATCGAGTTCCAATTATAATTTCAGCAATGGAACGAGTTCCAATTTTTTTATTGAAAACCAAACAGAATCCAATCAATGGCCTTATAACGATGAACGCGGGAAGGAAGATCTGTCTGACCCCGATTCGGCTTTCTTGTTTATTGATAACAAAAAAGACAGAAAAAAAGGAGAGCCGGAAACAAAAGCAAACATAGCCGATGAAGGAGAAATTGAAACAAAAATCTTCTCGTTTGACAGTACCAGCGTTATTACCAATAATCGAAAACGCAATGAAGTCTGTATGCAGCAACCAAGATCTTTTTGGAAGAAACCAATGATGAGATCTTTTTTAAGGTTGGCTGTCGCGGGTATTTTAGGGATATTTTTATCGGCGGCAGCGGTTTTCCCGTCAATAAAACTAGCGGCAATGTCGGAGCGCACCTTGAATATCGCGCCGCATTCGATTTGGGAAATCCCCCGCTTTTTATTCGGTCATGAAAAAGATCCTGCCGACCGTCCGGTTTATGTACCTAACGCCGATTTAAACCCGGGACTTTTAAAAGGGTTGTTCTGTCAGGATTATTCTGACGGAACAGTTCAGTTCTCTCGATACTCATTCAGTCTTCCTCCTTGGGATCTTGCCGGACTATGTTGGCCGAATATTACGGGAAACTCAATGCGTAACTATCTCTGGACGAAAGATTGGCCCAATGTAAAATCTTGGATTCCCTCCCTCTATTTGGGAATTTTGCCTTTTCTCTTTATTCTGCTTACCCTAAAATTCAAGGGGATAAAACACATACCCGATTCCAGTAAGTCAGATCTTTTGAAAAGATCCGTTCTGATTTGGTGCAGTTGGATTTTCATACTCGCCGTATTGGTTTCGCTAGGGGCATACAGTCCTGTCTGGATCGGTCGCGCGGTAATGAAATTACTGGGAAGCAATCAGAATTTAATGTTCAATAATGGTGATCCGATCGGGGGAGTTTATTGGCTTATGACGATTCTTCTCCCTTTTTTTTCATTTTTCCGATATCCCGCAAAATTCACGCTGCTGATGGCTTTAGCCGCCGCGTTTTTGGCCGGATTCGGTTGGGATCGGTTTCAGAACGAAAAAAAATTGCGCAGCCAGACAATGCTCTTCTTTTTAGTTTCAATGGTCGTTTTTCTGCTGATTCAATGGTCGATTCTTCAATTTGGAAACGATTTCATAAAGAAGAACGCACCTGCCGATATCGCGGTCGCCTTACTGCATCCCTGTTTGATTCTGCTGATCTTCAACTTTCTTTTGAAAAGAAAAAACCAATCCGAAACCGCCGCCGAAACACAATCGTCAATTTTATTTTCCAATAATAATAATAATAATAATAATAATAATAACAAGACACCGAAACCGCATTTTGATGAAGAGTGGCTGTTTGCCGACAACACCCCTCAATATGCAAATCACTTGAAGGAAAAGAAAAATTATTCTTTTATATTTTCCGTTATTCTTCTTGTGTCACTGGATCTCTTATTCGCAAATTTTGGGCTGGTTTCCGTTAATAAAGAGGAGATGTTTCATCAAAAAACCGCGCTTGAAACAGTGATAAAAAATGATTCCCAAAGAAATGCCGTTAATGACGGATCGGAGTTTGCACCGCCGCGGTTTTATTATTATGACGTTTGGATCCCTAAAAAAGAGGCCTTCGAGTTCGGAAGAGAACATAACTCGCTTTTCAGCGATTGGCAGTATAAAACATTGTTCCCTAAATATTCCTATTCTAAAGGGATCGGCTGTTTTCAGACTCTTTCGTCAACAATGCTCTCCAACGGTGTTTACCAGATTCATAAATGTCTGGACGCTTATTACCGGCCGGAAGCGCCGTCATTTTACAAAGAAAAAGTATCCGCCGCGCTTGCTTCGTTAGACATACGTTATATAATTCTTGACTCGTCGAACAATTTTAACAAGAGAGGTTTTAGCGTTTTGGCCGGAACCGGTTATACTTACAAAGATTTTTCCGATCAATCAATATTGAAAGAATACTCCAAACTGAAATGGCCGGACGATACGATTTTATGGAAAAACAACATTCCGTCCAAAAGAATAAGTATTTGCCGGAATCTTAAAGAATCGAGTTCAAAATTCTGGGCAGATAAATTTTATTTCGATTTCACTCCAAATGAAAACGGACGGCTTTCAGGAGAGCAAGCGAAGTTTATCAGTTATAAAAATAACAAAATCGAATTGGAGGTTTTTCTTTCCAAACCGGGCAGTGTTGTTCTTGCGGAACAATATTGGCCGGGTTGGACGGCATCGGTCAGATCAATGGATGATCCAAACGGTCAATTTCATAACGTCAAAATTTTACGTGAGAAAAATGTTTTTCGACGAATGGATCTTCCTGCCGGACATCATCATATTATCATGCAATACAGATCCAGCGCTCTTGTTTGGGGAGTTGCCGTTTCCGCTTTTGTCTGGATGGTTTGTTTAATTTTTTTATACATTAAACGGGAAAAATATTGATGAATTTGTCTTAAATATTTTTACTGACAATAATTTAAAATTTCTGTTATTTCAGTCGCTTGATTTCGTCAATCGGCTGCTCTTGCGACATGAGATCGAAATTTGCATTATGACATAGGCAGATATGCTTTGTTTAAATGATAAAAAACGAACCGTCACTATTATGTCATTTCAAAATGTCCTGTTCTGTTACGGGACATTTTGAACATCGGATTTCATTTTCGCCGGGCGATCACAGAGATCATATTCATGTATTTGCCGGCGCCGGCATTCATTGATTTTCGATCATTTACAGCGTAATCGATATCGCTTTCGAGCCAGTCTTTCCAACATTCATCATGACAGGACATTTCTTCAATGCTTTGAATTTCGATCTTTTCGGATTTTTCGAGAAGTTTCCGCCACCAGGATACGGAACGAAAGGTATCCAGATCCTCCGCTTTCCAGGAGAGAAGAAATTCCGGAGGTAAATGATCATGAATATCTTTTTTAAAGCCCGGAAAAGCAAGCGCGATCAGACCGCCCGGTTTGACATACGGCGCAATTTTATCGTCCATAAACGATTCTTCCCGACCGAAATAATAATAGGCGTCAACGCTAATAATCGCATCGAAATACTCTTGCGCGTAAGGCAATTCATTGGCGTCGGCGTGAACAGGAATGATTAGCGAATCGAGTCCTAATTGTTTAAAGCGATGATAATTTTCCGTAGCCGTAATCCATAAATCAGTCGCGTAAACCTGCAATCCGAATTCTTTTGCCAGAAAAACTGAAGTCAAACCCTTGCCGCAGCCGAGATCCATTACCCGCATTCCCGAATGAAGATCAAGAGAAGAGGTCAGTTCTTCAATCATTTTCAGCGAATTCGGTCCCATTAAATTTTCAGTGACGAACTGTTTGTCGTATTTGGCACTTTTAGTAAATTCCATTTTTATTCCTTTGCAAAAATATTTTTATTCCGTTCATAAATTTATCGTCGGTAAAATATGCTTTCATCAAGCTCACCAACGATATTTTCATACGGTAAAATTTTGACTTGATTTATTTGTTTTGGACAATTCTTTCAATAAAAAGGAAACAGTATGTTTTGTAACGGGATCGATAAAGTCAGGGACGATCTCCGTCAAAGGAATTAAAACAAAAAGACGTTTTGAAAAAAGCGGGTGAGGCAATGTAAGCCGTTCTGTATTTATAATGAGATCATCATAAAATATCAGATCAAGATCCAAGGTACGCGGTCCCCAATGGATCTGACGAGTTCTTCCGAAATCCGCTTCAATTTGATTCAACCGGTTCAGTAATTCAATCGGCAATAGCGAAGTATGAAGTAAACCGGCGGCATTGAGAAATTTTGGCTGATCTTCCGGACCGCCAACAGGATCGTTTTCCAAAAAGGAACTGAGTCTTTTCGTTTCAATTTCAGGAAAATTGTTTAACAGACGCCAGGCGTCTTCCAATGTATTTTTGCGATTGCCAAGATTGGCTCCCAGCGCAATGACTGCCCGATGTTTAAATTTATTCATTTTTTTCCAAGCAGATAGAATTATCAAGACGGTAAGGTTTCATGTTAGGTCAGCCAAGATCAGACAATTGAAATATCCTGTTCCATAGATCTTCAAGATCTGGCACAACAGACGATTGCTTACTTCGAAGAATTTCAATAATTTCATGAAAATACCAAGCACGTTTTTTACGAACCTCAATGAGTCCTTCTGTATCCGCTCCGGTAAAAATGGAAAAACAATTGAGTCCTTTTTCAAGAAAGCTGCGATGCAGACATTGAAGATTATCAAGTTTATCGCAGGCGGAAACAAGCAACGCTTCCGGAGTAGCGGTTTTCAAATGTTCAATATATTTCTCTTTTCGTTGACGCCAAGGCGCTTTTTCTGAATTGCTGTCTGTTGTACTGTCAGAACATTCAAGAACTATCCTCTTAATGCGGGGACCGAAAAGTTTTTCGATCTCGTCCGCAGTTCTCATGCCTCCTTGATCTTCAACGGCATCATGTAAAAGAGCGGCGATAGCGGCTTCTTCAGTCCCGCCGAATTCGAGTACAAAACCCGCCGTCCGAATCAAATGGGATACATAAGGAATGTCCGTTCCTTTACGCCGTTGATCTTTATGAAGCCGGTTTACGTAATCAAACGCTTCTGAAAATTTTGAGGAAAGCATTGAATACATCTCCTTTTTTTAATGCTTATAATATAAGCAGGTGAACATCATTCGTTACTGACGATAAACAAGAAAAGAGTAAAAAAATACACATAAACAACAACAGCTCCGAAAATTATCAGGAGCTGTTGCTGTTTTTTTTTACAGATCAAAATCAAAGTTGATCATATATAAATTTGATCAAACAGATTTTACTCAAGCGGATTAAAGACCATTCCGGTAATCAGCTTTGGATAAAAATAAGTACTCTTGGCGGGCATTCTTTCGCGAAGCATGCTCAATTCCTGGATCAGTGTAACGGTGGCGGGCATAACCAGTGCTGCCAGCGGAAAATCTTCATCTTTGGAACAAAGTCCATCAACGACTTCGCATACCTGATGGACGTATTTCGGTTTCTCATGTCCTTTGAGACCAAGCAGTTCATCAATAACAAAACTGTGCAGAATCGCGACGCCGAGTTCACGCCATTCAGGATGATGATCATTGGCAACTTCGGCCATCTTGTTGCGTCCGGCTTCGGTCATTTCGATCAGCGTCCATTTTGAATCTTTTTTAGTGAAAAGCGCCATAATGTTCTGTTTATTATTTTCGGCGATGATCTCCCAAACTTTACAGGCGTCTTTGGCATCGGTCCCAACGGTTTTTGGCGATTACTTCTTCCTGAGTCATAGCGGGAACGTTTCTGAAAAGTCGATGCGTCGGTTGAACGATCAGACCGGGATCGTCCATCGCGATACAAACCATTAAAACATAATTGGCGGGGTGATCCTTGGTCAGCGTTCCGGTTTGACGGATCTGATTTCGGTAATTACAAGCGGTTTCATAACGATGATGACCGTCAGCAATAAAAACAGGTTTCGGCCCCATTGCCTCGACAACAGTTTTTATGACTTCAGGATCGGAAACGATCCACATACGATTGAGAACACCAAGATGATCGGTCGCTTCAATCGGAGTCAGACCGGCAACGGCGTTTTCCAAAACAGACTGTATTGAATGTTCACTGTCGGGATAGAGTCCGAAGATCTGACTGAAATTGGTCTTGCAGGTTGTTGTGAGCATGAGACGGTCCTGCTTCGCGGCGGAAAGAGTCTGCTCATGCGGAAAAACCATTCCTTCGCCGAACGGTACCGCTTCGCAGCGGCACATAAAACCTTTTCGCGTGTATTTTTTACCGTCGACTTCATAAATTTGATGATACACGTAAATAGCAGGCTGCGGATCCTGAATCAGGACACCTTCCTCTTTCCATTCTTTGAGGATTTTCGCACTGCGGGTATAACGATTATCGTTTTCGTTGTCTTCTTTTTGGATTTTGTTAAGGATCAAACGCACGACATTATTCGGATGTTTGGCATAAAGTTCGTCCTGCAGATCTGGATCGATCACATCGTAAGGAGGGGCGGTCACGTTGGTCAGCGATCCAACTTTGGCCAGATTATAACGATACGCGGAAAATGGTTGAATGTTAGGCATAATTTTTCCTTTTCATCAATTTTTTAATAATAGAAATCAGTATCGATAAAAATCGGGTTTAAACGGTCCTTCAACGGGAACGCCGAGATACGCAGCCTGTTTGTCGGTCAGCGAGGTCAGCTTTACACCAAGCTTGGCCAAATGGAGACGGGCAACTTCTTCATCAAGTTTTTTAGGAAGAACGTGAACGCCAAGCGGGTATTTTTCATTTTCGGTCCAAAGCGCAATTTGGGCAAGGACCTGATTGGTGAACGAGTTGGACATAACGAAGGACGGATGTCCTGTTGCGCAACCGAGATTGACGAGTCGGCCTTCCGCGAGCAGAATGATCGAGTGACCGTCAGGAAAAGTATATCGATCGACCAGAGGTTTGATTTCGACTTTTTTAACACCGGGAAAAGCATTTAAGCCGGCAACGTCAATTTCGCAGTCAAAATGGCCGATATTACATACAATCGCATCATTCGGCATTTTTTCCATATGTTCTGTCCGAATGATGTCACAGCATCCGGTAGTCGTTACAAAGATATTACCGCGGGAAGCGGCGTTTTCCATTGTTGTGACTTCATAACCTTCCATTGCGGCTTGAAGTGCGCAAATGGGATCTATTTCGGTTATGAGAACACGGGCGCCATAAGACCGAAGGGAATTGGCGCAACCCTTGCCAACGTCACCGTAACCGGCAACAACAGCAATTTTACCAGCAAGCATAACATCGGTTGCCCGTTTAATGCCGTCGACCAATGATTCACGACATCCGTAAAGATTATCGAATTTACTTTTGGTCACCGAATCGTTTACATTAATCGCTTTGATCTTTAGTTCACCGCGTTCGAACATTTGATAAAGACGATGAACGCCAGTTGTTGTTTCTTCGGAAAGTCCTTTAATGTTGGGGATGAGTTCCGGATATTTCTGATGAACCATTAAGGTCAGGTCGCCGCCGTCGTCAACAATCATGTCCAGCGGTTTTCCATCGGGGAAGATTAATGTCTGTTCAATACACCAGTCGTAATCGGCGTCTGTTTCCCCTTTCCAAGCGTAAACGGGAACACCGGCGGCGGCAATTGCGGCGGCGGCATGATCCTGTGTTGAAAATTTATTGCAGCTGCTCCAGGTAACCTGCGCACCAAGGGCACGAAGAGTCTCGATCAGAACCGCCGTTTGAATAGTCATATGAAGACAGCCGGCAATATGAGCCCCCTTCAAAGGTTGGCTTTTACCATATTTTTCTCTCAGGGCCATTAAGCCCGGCATTTCATGCTCGGCAAGCATTATTTCCTTGCGTCCCCAATCCGCCAAACTCATATCCGCCACTTTATAAGGTAATTTACTTCCAGAAACTGACATTGAACGATTCCTCTTTTTTCTTGCATTTACTATTAATAAAACAAAAACAATACTAATTGATATTTTGTTTAACAATTACAAATATATGATCATGCTCTATAAAATCATTTCTTTTGTGATTTGAAAACAGAACGCGTCATGTTTTTAAGAGCGGTCAGAAATTTAAGTTTCTTGATAAAAAACAAAATGGATCCGGCAGAATTACCGTTTTATAATTACGATTTTTCTTGTTTAATCATATATTTTTATTCATTATATCATTTATCATATTTCCAGAACAGGGGGGTAAAATAACAGAATATGAACCGAACACAATATATTATGTCCGAAAAATAACAATTTTTCCGATCAGAGCTTGTTCTAAGCGTTCATTTTTTAAGATGATAATGTACGTATTTTATATATCGTATTTAATATCTAAAAATTATGATCTCTTATAGAAGTTGACTTGACAACTTGTATGAAAAAGAACATTATTGTTCTATTACTTTATTTATTAAAAACTCAAGCGGTATTCGGGGATCGGAATGACTATTCTGACAAGATATGTAATTTGGAATGTTATGCTGGTTTTTACGACGACGATGCTGATATTTTCTCTCGCGTTCGGGGGATACATGGTATCGATTGCCGTTATACAAAATTACATTCCTTTTTTAGTTGCGGTAAAATTGATTCCCTGTATTTTACCGCAAGTTTTCCGGGCGACATTTCCGGTCGCTTTTTTACTTGCCTGCTGTTTTTTCTTTGGAAAAATGACCAGCAATAACGAAATCATCGCATTGAAAGCAATGGGTATTCCGATACAAAGGGCACTCTATCCTGTTTGGATTATTGGCATTATATTAAGTGTTCTTTGTGTTTGGTTCAATGATCTTTCCCTGTCCTGGGGGGAACGGGCATCAACAAGAGTTATTGTCAACGGTTTGGAAGAAACAATTTTCAACAAGTTAAAACTTGACGGAAAATTTGAGCCGGAGTATCAGGATATGATACTGAACGTTCAGGGAGTCACGGAGTCGAACAAACTGATCAAACCGCAGCTGACCAATAAGAGAGCCGATTTTCGTGTAACCGCGGAGCAGGCTTCTTTATCAATTGAACTGCGCGCGGACAGTCCGCGAATAGATATTACTCTTGACGGCGCCTATGTTGAACACGATCAGGGACGAATGGTTTTTCAAGATTCTTATACCTACCCGGTTCCAATACCGAGTATTGCCTCGTTGGGCGATCTTGGAGAACCGACCATGTTTCAAATTAAGGACGCTCTGGATGACTTGGAGGCAGAACGCGCGCAAATGTACCGCAAGCTGGCGATAAACGGAGCGTTTGCGCTGGTTTCCGGTAATTTCAAAGAATTCCAAAATTCACGTTGGGTTGATCGGTACAATTCGGAAAAAAATTTTAACAACCGACGAAACAAGCTGAAACTTAAAAATCCAAGATCCTGGGCGTCCGGTTTTACCTGTTTTTTCTTTATTTGGGTCGGAATTCCGTTTTCTATCAGGTTCGGTCAAAAAGAATATCTGCTGCGGTCACTTTTTTGCTTTTTACTCGTTTTGATTACTTACTATCCTCTGTTGATTGTAAGTGTTGACGGAATAAAAAGCGGGACGCTGAACGCTTATTTCGTCTGGACGGGAAACCTGGTTTTCGGTATCGTCGGTTTATGGCTTTTAAATTTAATTAAACGTCATTAAAAAATTAATCTGAATTATAAAATATTTATCATTATTAACAATGAACATTATATTCCGTTTTTTCCCGGCACTGATTTTTTTGTTTTTGACCCTGACGCTTGAAGCTTCCGAGTCAAAAAAAAACAAAATTCCAATGTTTTCCGATCTTTTACCGAACAGCGTTGTATTGGGATCCGTTGTCTGCGAAGCGGATTTCTCTTTCGATCAATGTGAGGACTTTCAGTCGGATCTTATTGAACTTCAAGAGGATCTGTCCGGTTATCTTGGTGTTCCGGTCCCTAATGAAAAGATCGTACTTTGCCTTTTTACTGACTGGGATTCTTACCGTCATTTTCTGGAAATAAAATTCCCCAAAGCGCCCCGGGATCGACCGGCCCTTTATATTAAAGACAACGGACCGGGTATTCTGATGGTGATTCATGACAAGCAAATGCTGTTGAATATCAGACATGAAATGACTCACGCTATTTTGAACGCTTCACTGAAAAACGTGCCGATCTGGATCGACGAAGGTTTGGCCAAGTATTTTGAAACACCCCGCGGAAAACGAGGATTTGAAAACCCGTTTCTCAGTACTATTCGACGGGGAACGTCATTTTGGTTTCAGCAGGCACCGTCTTTACCCCGGCTGGAAAATCTTCAGTTTATTAATGAAATGGGCGTTCGGGAATATCGGGAATCCTGGGCTTGGGTTCATTTCATGATCCATTATTCCGAAAAAACACAAAAGATCCTCGGTTATTATCTTCAAACACTGCGTCCCGAAAATCAGCAGGGACTTAACAAAAAACAGCTCGAAACGATCCGAAAGAGCGCTCCTTTGACACAGCTCCTTGATTCTTATGTTCCGAATTATAAACATCAATATCTTGAACATTTCAGAAACTGGAAAGAGGAAAACCGGTAATACTGTCAAGTTGCTTTTTTCAACAGTCCGTTTGCACTGTTTTCGAAGACAGCATCAAAAGAACTTCTCCTGTTCAAAACGTTAATCGGTCGTAACGGCGAATTATACAAATAAGATCCGTATTAAACTCCGGCAGTAATAATGACAATCGGGAAGATCTTTTCTTAATTAAGGGCGATTCCGAAAACACGTCGAAGAGTTTTCGACTTTGTAAAACGCGACG
>CAZZEF010000044.1:23329-24663 GCA_964652875.1 uncultured Planctomycetaceae bacterium | reverse complement strand
TTGTTTATTGAAGAAGACAAAAACACACTGTCAGAAAATTGCTTTGACGATTCCCGTTTATATTCTGCTGTTTATTGAAAATTTTCGACAGTTCATTAACCGTTTTCAAATTCGCCCCCGCGATTCCGGAAGATAGTTTCGCGCGGAGAGACAAAATGACAAACCAGGACCGGTTCAGATCATTTTCAAAAACTGGTGTCCGTTAATCGCTTGTTCCTGTTCGCGCTTTGGGGAAGAAATACTTTTATCTCGCAGGGAGAGTTGCCGGAATGTTGTGCGCAGCGTCTCCTTAGCGCGAATAAAACGCGAATGGGGAACAAGGAATTCCGTAAATTTTCGTCCGTGACCGCTCGGGAAGAACCCTAATTTCGTTCGTATCTCGCACTTCAATACGGGTTCCAGAAATTTACACTTCCCCTGTTACCTGGCATCATCCAGGTACGGCGAAGGTCTCTGTCTGACCGAACGAAGCCGCTTTTATGAACGATCCGCGCGGAGAACAGTTTTCGGACGAAGATCCTGAGTCTGTTGAACGCTGATTTCCGGTTCAATAACCTGCATCGTCCGCCATTTTCCGCCCCGATACCGGCAGAAAAAGAGAATCGAAAAAGTGAATGCCCATAAAAACAGAAGGCCCCAGCAGAAAGTCAGTCCGCGATCGAAATAACGGATCCCGATCAGAGCGGTCAGCGGCGGAATCGGCGAAAGAAGACCGACCGCGCGAAGAACAAACAGCGTATCGCCCGCCCCTTTGAGTAAGCCGGCAAAGATCACGTTGAGCCCGTCGAAGATACAGTAAAAAGCGAGAAAGCGCATTAAGTAAACCGTCATATCAGCGACGATTCTGAAATTTTCCGTTCCTCCTTTTTCATGAATAAAAAGAAGTTTGTGCGGACAAGCCAGATAAAGAACGCTGAAGAACCCTAAATAGAGAACGGTAAAGAGCAGGGCCGTTCGAGTTGCCCGGGCGGAGAACTCCGGAAGTTTCTTTCCTTGCTGCTGACCGACCAGCGCGGTCAGTCCCATTCCGAGACCAAGAACCGGAATAAACGCCAGCGCATTGACATTGAACGCGAGATTCGTTGCCGCCGTTTCGTTTTTACCGATCATTCCGACCAGAAGGAGCATGACCGTAAACGACGCGTTCGCCACAAAAAACTGAAGTCCGTTCGGAGCGCCGAAATAAAACAGTCGTTTCATCGCCGACCAATCGAAATGACGACTGCGCCAGGTTCCGAACTCCCGCCTGTTTTTCTTTGAAAAAAAGATCATGAAATAAATGACCGTTTTAACCCAAATCGCCGTTGACGTCGCAATCCCCGCCCCGAGAATCC
>CAZZEF010000044.1:20453-23319 GCA_964652875.1 uncultured Planctomycetaceae bacterium | reverse complement strand
AATATCATGAAACGGCCACCAACTCCAGTTTTTCGTTCCAAATATTAAAACAATGCAGAGAACGGCGTTCAAAAACGCGCCAAACGTATCGACAATCATGACGATCCAGGTCTTACCCTGTCCGTTAAAAAAAGCCGAAAGCGCATTGAACAGAACGCAGGCTCCTCCGCAAGTCGAAAGTGCCCAATAATAGATCGTTTCCTGACGAGCGACGGCCGGTTCATGACCCATCCATTGAAAAATATACGGTGCCAGAAAACCCGAAAGAAGAATCAGAGGAATCGTAATAAAACCAATATACAGTCCCTGCCAGACAATACGCGCCATCATTTGCGGACGTTTCGCCCCCCAATACTGGGCAACGAACGCAGTGCAGTAAACGGCGATTCCCTGCGGAAAACAGAACAGGCTGAAATGCAGCATTCCCGACGGCATGCAGGCGGCCAGCGCTTCTGGAGAAGACCAAGCCAGACAGAGCCGGTCAATAAAGTGCATGACGCTCCAGGATGACGTTGATATGATCAGCGGAAGAGCAATCGCCAAAAGTTCTTTGGGCCCGCAAGGCCGGCGATACCAGGTTAAAAGACTTCTGACTATCTCCGAAAAAAAACGAAAAACCGCATTCAAGACCGACTCCTTTGTCATGTATACCGATTCCATTATGGATCTTCCGTTCCAAGATATAAGAGCAGCCGACTCACGTCATCAACAGGCGGAAAGGGCGGAATATTTAAAAGGGAAACGGTATAAAAATCAACGATCCATTCTAATCTTAATTTCATTTCTGACAAGGAGCAGAGATATTTTAGGAGACCGACGAAAAAATTTCTCTCTCAAAAATCAGAGAGCCGCCGACAGAACAAACGCGAAAAAAGACGGCGCTATTTGGCGGTAGACTCATATTCTTCGTCTTCAAAAGTGGTCGGATCCCAATCATGATAAACGGCCAAACGGTCCGCGTTGCTTCCGCCCGACTCGATCTGACTTTCTTCCAGTAAAATTTTAAGCCGTTCGAAAAAAAGATCCTTATTGGGTACCGATCCGGATTCCGAGCCCGTTTCGCTCAGATGACGGGCGATCTTAATCAATTCCGCGCAGGTCAAAAGACGGTGGCCGGTCTCCCGGACAAGACGATCAAGATCCTTTTGATCAAAATTTAAAGCAGATCAAAAATCTGATAACGGGCAGAAGCGTCCGGAAGGCCAATATAGATCCGCGTTTCAAACGAACACAGAATTTCCGGCTCAAGCAGATCGGGATAATTGGCGGCGGCCAGAACGATTTTGGGGTTTTCCGGCTTACGCGCTTCGTTCATAAAATCGAGAAAAGCCGCGGTAATAGCCGTCCGTTCCTGATCCTGACTGAAAAAAACATCCAGCTCGTCGAAAAAAACAACCGGGCTGTCATACTGATCCGATTCAGCGAGAAGTCGTTTCAAATTGATCTTCGTGCCACCAAGACGCGGACTAATGATCCGAACAGGACAGGCGAGAAAAAAGGCGGCGTTCCGACCGGCCGCGAACGCCTTGCCCAAGAGCTTCATGCCGCTTCCCGGCAGACCATACAGCAGAACGGGCCCGGGCCGATCCGAAAGACCAGTCAGAATTTCTTTACTCTTGCCAAGTCCGGCGATTTCGTTCCAGGTGACGTTCGGCTGTTCCGGCTGAAAATACATGATTGTATGTTCTCTCTTGAATATATTCCGTTGTATTTTATACGATCCTGATTTTTAATTTTTCGAAATATTCATCAATGAACTTCGCCCTTCGGCTGGTCTTTTGACGTTACAACGAATATTATGGACCGGCATAACGATCGGATTCACTGAATAAATTTAATCCGTCCGAGTTCGGAAGGATCCGAAAAAGGTGATCAAGCCGGATCAAAACGCCGACAGGCTGCGGAAAGCCGGGCCAGGGACTCATTTCGACCGAGAAGTTCGAGTATATCGGTTGCTCCACCGGGAGTCGCGTAAAGACCGGAAACGGCAATTCGGACCGTCCACATAATCGCCGCCGGTTTTACCCCCAGTTCGCCGGCCATTCCTTTAAGCGCAAAAAACAAATCCTCGTTCGACCAATTTTCAACTCCGTCGAGAACATCAAGACTTTTTTGAAGAATTGCCGGCGCGTTATCAAGCGTTACCTTGTTTTTCGCGTGAACAAAAAGTTCGTTGTCGAATTCGGGAAGTTCGGCCAAAAATGAAACAACATTTTCTGTCTGTGTGAATTTTTCCAAACGCGGCTGAATAAGAACGGCGACCCGATGAAGATCGAATTTGTCCCCAAGTCTCTTTTCAAGATAAGGACGGACCTTCTCAAAAAAATCTTCTTCCGAAAGGGCGCGAATATAAACTCCGTTGAACCAAAGAAGTTTTTCATAATCGAAAATAGCCGGCGATTTACTGATTCCGGCGGTACTGAATCGTTTTTCAAGATCGGCCAGCGAAAAGATCTCTTCATCCGTTTTCGGATTCCAACCGAGCAGTGCGACGTAATTGATAATTGCTTCCGGAAGATATCCGTCAGTCAGCAGATCCTGAAAACTGACCGCGCCGTGACGCTTGGAAAGCTTGGAGACCGCCCCGTCTTCCCCCTTGCCCATGATCAGCGGAAGATGGACATACCGGGGACGTTCCCAGCCAAACGCATCGTAAAGAAGAACATAAGACGGCGTTGAAGTCACGTATTCCGAACCGCGAACAACATCGGTAACGCCCATGAGATAATCATCAACCACGTGTGCGAAATTATAAGTCGGAAATCCGTCCGCTTTGAGCAGGACAAGATCTTGAAGATCGGCGTTGGAAACGGTGATCTCGCCGAAAATGGCGTCGGTGTATGAGGTTGTTCCGTCCAATGGGGTC
>CAZZEF010000044.1:673-20443 GCA_964652875.1 uncultured Planctomycetaceae bacterium | reverse complement strand
CCCTTTTCGAGATTCGCGCGGATCTCGTTTTCCGAAAGATCACGGCAATGACGGTCATAACCGGTTTCCTGATTCTCCTTATGAAGCGATTCAAGTCGCTCCTTGGTGCAGAAACAGTAATAGGCGTGACCGGAAGCAACCAGTTTTTCCGCGTATTCCTTATAAAGATCCGTTCGTTCGCTTTGAATATAGGGACCGCAAGGACCGCCGAGATCCGGCCCTTCGTCGTATGTAAGACGCGCCGCTTTGAGTGTGTCGTAAATTACTTGAACCGCGCCATCCACCATTCGTTGACGGTCGGTGTCCTCAATACGAAGAATAAACGTTCCCCCCTGCGAACGGGCAAGCAGATACGCGTAAAGAGCCGTTCGAAGATTACCGATATGCATGTAACCGGTCGGACTCGGCGCAAACCGGGTTTTAACTTTGGTCATAATTTCTCCTGATCTGTTTAAGGCTTGGACAATAAATAAATAGTATAACGTTCGAATTTTCTGTGTCAAGCCGATCAGACCGTCATGAAAATCACAACGAAAAAGAGAATCGGCGCAAACTTTATCTTTTGCGCTGATTAAAGAAACGATGATCAAGCGGAATGACTCGGTCCGGAGACCGGACGGGCAGCCCAAAGTATTAATTATAATAATTGAATTTGATTTTTTTAAGAAAAATATTCGTTTCCCTACTTGATTTTATTGGGAAACTGGGATAATCTAGTAATTAAGAGTTGTAAATCTCTGTTGATCTTATTCAAAAACAGGATCGCTTTCCGGATTTTGAGAAAAAATTTTCTTTTTTTGAATTATAATCTCCATTTTTTTGAAAAAAAGATTACATTTAAAGAAAGAGGGAACTTTTCTCCCTGATTTGGAAACCAATACATTAAAAATACGTTTCTTTTTCTCAGCGGAAAAAGAAGCGGTGGCTTCAGGCTCTCCTTGAAGTCCAAAAAGAAATAATACATACCAGCACACGGACCGGAGGGCACGCCGGACCGGCTACAAAAAGAATAAGAATACAGGGCAAGGTAATTTTGCGCGCGGAAGATCCGGGCTTCATGCCCGGGGCGCGCTTTGATAAGTTGAAGAGGAACGTATCATGAAAAAGAACATTCGATTTGGTTTTACCCTTGTGGAGCTGCTGGTCGTTATTTCGATCATCGGCATGTTGGCCGGTATGCTTCTGCCCGCCGTGCAAAGCGCTCGTGAAGCCGGACGCCGCGCCTTCTGTATCAATAACCAGCGGAATATCGCCCTCGCTTTCCTCAACTATGAAAGCGCAAGAGGCAAGTTCCCCCAGTATAAAAATGTTATTACTGTCGATTGGAACACCAATGTTTATAACGGCAGTACATCAACCGATCCGGGTTACACTCTGACGACCAGCTGGCTTCCGATTCTTTTCCCCTATTTGGACAGTGTTCAAATTTGGGATAACCTTCTCCGCGGCGGATCCTATAGCAATTCCAACGGCGACGCTTCTTCCCCGTTCCCCGCGCTGACTCTTTCTTTCCTGCACTGCAAAAGCAAGGGTACTCAGGAAATCGGCGGAAACTGCTATGTGGTCAACTGCGGTTACAACGACGGCTTTTTCGGTCGACTAAGAGCAAATGAGCTTGGCGATACGACAAAATACAATGGTGTTTTGAACAACGGTTCCGGTGAAGCGGCTACTTGGGGAGGAGCTTGGACCTCTGCTCAAGCGGATAAAGTCAGTATTGACGATATTGTTGACGGAACAACCAATACCATTCTCGTATCGGAAAACCTTCAAGCCGCCGCTTATAAAGAAGTTTCCGTTTCTACCAGCGGATTTGGAACCAATCGCTGGCCCACCATGGAATATGAAGTCGGTTTCTGCTGGGCTTACGGTACTACCGATAATTATGGCACAACGACGACCGTCTGTGAAACCCTTTCCACCGCTTATTCCTATAACAGCTCTTCCAGAAATGCCTCTTACACAGGTTGGAACGATTTGTTGGGTCCGACGCGTGTCAATCGTTGCGGAGCTGATCTTACCGGCGGTTTGGGCTGGATCACCGCCCGTCCGTCTTCGATGCACCCCGGTATCGTCGTAATCGGAATGTGCGACGGAAGTGTTCGTACCCTGAACGAAATGGTTGATACCAATGCCTATATTCGGGCCATGGCTCCCTGTGACAAAAAATGTGCTTACACAACCATTAACACTGGTGTGTTCGATATCTCCGAACTTGATTAAATGTTCCTGAAAGACGGCAAAATGTTTTTGCCGTCTTATTTTTTATCTATTTTGAATTTCGTATGTTTTAAACCAACTTGTTGAGATTTTCCGGGTATTATTATTTTATTTTTATTATGTACCAAGTTCCCCTTACAGAACTTTTCATCCGGCAAGAGTCGTTTAAAACAATGCTGTTAATTCTATTTAACACCGTTATTTTAAGGAATTTTTATTATGAAAAACAAAGCGTTTACTCTTGTTGAACTGTTGGTCGTCATTGCGATTATCGGTACTCTTGTCGGCCTTCTTCTTCCGGCTGTTCAAGCCGCCCGGGAAGCCGCCCGCCGGTCCACCTGTGTCAATAATCAGAAGAATGTCGCACTGGCACTTCAGAATTTCCATGACCGCAAGCATCAGTTCCCCCAGTTCCGTCAGAGCTTTACCAAAGACGGCAATTATGACGATGAAAATAACGATACAGGCATAGATTCCGGTCAGGTCACCTGGCTGTTCATGGCCCTTCCGGAATTGGAAAGCATTAATATTGTCGATCAATGGAAGAGCCAAAAAGACGCCCCCAAAGCGACCCTGCAGTTTCTGCACTGCCCCAGCCGCGGAACCCAGGAAGAAAATATGAATTCCTATATTGGAAACTGCGGCCGAAAAGACGGAGCGTTATCAGCGACTTATAAAACGACCGACCAGACCAAGTATTACGGCATGTTCACCGATGGCGGTACCAATGATAAAGAAACGCCAAATACTTGGGTTTCCAATGACGGAAAAGCGCTCGGCATGGACGATGTTAAAGACGGTACCAGCAATACGGTTCTTATTTCGGAAAACACCCTTGCCGGTTCGATTTGGGAAACAGAAGAATTTCAAACCGGTTTCTGCTATTCCAGCGCGATTGATCTCCCCAATATGAGTAACACTACCGATGTTACGGCGGCAACATTAATGACCGCTTCTTCGACATCGAACTGCGAAACGCTGTCCAATGTCGATTCCGGTACATTAACTTACTCCTCGGTCAATTCCAGTGTTTCTTCCGGAACGGGCGCGACCACCTACCTTACTTATCAGCCGACAGTTATTAACGGTTGTGTCGCCCAACTGGATCATTCGATTCTTTGGGTCACCGCCCGTCCGTCTTCCTATCATCCGGGCTCCGTTGTTATGGCTCTCGTTGACGGAAGCACTCGTGTTGTCAGCGAAACAGTCGATACGAAAATTCTGATTCAGGCCATGAGCCCGAACGATAAAAAGGCAAAGATCCGCACTAATTATTCTATTTCGGAGCTGAAATAAATGTCTTGACATTTTTTGGGTAAACGTATAAAATACTTAGGGAATGAAATATACCAATTCCATAATGAATTTTCCGTTCCAACGTTAAATGAGCAGCTGATTCATGTTGTCAATTAGTGGAATAGCAGAAAATTTATATTGAATGCAGTATAGCGCACGCGAAAACTTTCTCCTCAAATTTTCGTATGTCTAAATTTCAAGTAACCTTGCAAATTCATGACCATAATCATGAAACGCTGTAAATTTAAAATATTGTTTAAACCGGAGGGCCGAAAGGAATTTCGTTCTGCCGAGATAATTTAAAAAGGATTTTTTAAGGAGTTTGTTTAATGAAAAGAGTTGCGTTTACCCTTGTTGAACTTTTGGTCGTCATTGCGATCATTGGTACTCTTGTCGGCCTTCTTCTTCCGGCTGTTCAAGCCGCCCGGGAAGCCGCCCGCCGGTCCACCTGTGTCAATAATCAGAAGAATGTCGCACTGGCACTTCAGAATTTCCATGACCGCAAGCATCAGTTCCCCCAGTTCCGTCAGAGCTTTACCAAAGACGGCAATTATGACGATGAAAATAACGATACAGGCATAGATTCCGGTCAGGTCACCTGGCTGTTCATGGCCCTTCCGGAATTGGAAAGCATTAATATTGTCGATCAATGGAAGAGCCAAAAAGACGCCCCCAAAGCGACCCTGCAGTTTCTGCACTGCCCCAGCCGCGGAACCCAGGAAGAAAATATGAATTCCTATATTGGAAACTGCGGCCGAAAAGACGGAGCGTTATCAGCGACTTATAAAACGACCGACCAGACCAAGTATTACGGCATGTTCACCGATGGCGGTACCAATGATAAAGAAACGCCAAATACTTGGGTTTCCAATGACGGAAAAGCGCTCGGCATGGACGATGTTAAAGACGGTACCAGCAATACGGTTCTTATTTCGGAAAACACCCTTGCCGGTTCGATTTGGGAAACAGAAGAATTTCAAACCGGTTTCTGCTATTCCAGCGCGATTGATCTCCCCAATATGAGTAACACTACCGATGTTACGGCGGCAACATTAATGACCGCTTCTTCGACATCGAACTGCGAAACGCTGTCCAATGTCGATTCCGGTACATTAACTTACTCCTCGGTCAATTCCAGTGTTTCTTCCGGAACGGGCGCGACCACCTACCTTACTTATCAGCCGACAGTTATTAACGGTTGTGTCGCCCAACTGGATCATTCGATTCTTTGGGTCACCGCCCGTCCGTCTTCCTATCATCCGGGCTCCGTTGTTATGGCTCTCGTTGACGGAAGCACTCGTGTTGTCAGCGAAACAGTCGATACGAAAATTCTGATTCAGGCCATGAGCCCGAACGATAAAAAGGCAAAGATCCGCACTAATTATTCTATTTCGGAGCTGAAATAAAATAACTCACGTAAATATTGTGTTCCTCGGAAAACCGGAAGGGATCTCATGGTCCTTTCCGGTTTTTTTATGAAATACTCTTTTCGTAATGGAAATTTTATTGTTTGACGATATAATGGGAATTGTCTTTGCCTTGACAAGAATATTTCTCTTGCCCCTGCGCCGGGGAAAAGAAATTATCAGAACCCGTATCGAAGGCCGCACCGCGACCGAAATCAAGGCTGTTCCCGCACGATCACCAATGAAAAATTCGGGGAACTCCCCGCTCGCAAAATATTCGGCTGCGATCCTGTCAGACGGCTAAAAAGAAGAAAATAAAACTGCGGTATTTTTGGATAAAAAATATTTTCAATCGATAAAATATCAATCAAGAATTGACAGATAATCAAATATACCGATTCCATCATGATTTTTCCGTTATAACGTCAAAAGAACAGCCGGTTCACGTAGTCAATCGGCGGAAATGGCGGAAAATATAAAATAAAAGCAGTATAAAAAAGGTTTGAACAATGAAATTAAAGACAGGACTTCTTCCCCTGGTAGCGGCGGCAATTCTTTTGGGGATCGGAGGCGGATTGATCTTTCCGCCTGTTTTGATTCGTTTTTTTATGACATTCAACGCGCTTTTCAGTGCGTTTCTCTCCTTTTTTGTTCCGATCCTGATCCTCGGACTGGTCACAGCCGGAATCGCCAATTTGGGTTCCAAGGCGGGCCGACTTCTGCTGATTACGGTTTTATTGGCGTTCGGATTTACTTTTTTATCCGGTTTTTTCAGCTGGGGCGTCTGCGCGGTTACCTATCCCTATTTGCTCAAAGGAACGCTGCTGACAAATCTTGAAACGAATTACGGTGCGTTTGCCCCCTTCTTTACGCTTAAAATGCCCCCCTGTCTGGAAGTTCTTTCCGCGCTTGTTTTAGCGTTTATCGTTGGATTGGGCATTGCGGCCCTGCCGGGCCAATCAATGCTCAAGATCTGCGTGAACGAGTTTGAACAGATCATTCACAAGACAATAAAAAAAGTTCTGATTCCGCTTCTTCCACTCTTTATTTTCGGCGTCTTTTTGGAAATGACGGCCAAGGGACAAGTAGGCGATATTTTAGGCGTTTTTATTAAACTGATCCTTCTGATTTTCGTCATAACGATCACGATGCTTTTGATCCAGTTTGCCATTGCCGGACTGGTTTCGGGCAAGAATCCGTTTCGGCTTTTGGTAACGATGCTGCCCGCCTATTTAACCGCGTTGGGGACCTCGTCCTCGGCCGCAACGATTCCAGTTACGCTGGAACAGACGGTTAAAAACGGGATCAATCGGTCCGTCGCGGAATTTTCCGTTCCCCTTTGCGCAACGATTCATCTTTCCGGCAGTACAATGAAGATCACCGCCTGCGCGCTGGCCATTATGACAATGACCGGTATGCCAATTGATCCGAAAATTTTTACCGGATTCATTTTAGTACTCGGTCTGACGATGGTTGCCGCCCCAGGTGTTCCAGGCGGGGCAATTATGGCCGCACTGGGTATTTTAGGTACAATTCTCGGTTTCGGCGAAACGGAACAGGCGCTTATGGTCGCTCTTTACATCGCAATGGACAGTTTCGGGACCGCTTGTAACGTTACCGGAGACGGCGCTATCGCCGCTATTCTCGATCGTCTCGTCCGGGAAGAAAACTGTCAGAATTGAGTCAACCGCCCCAGCTAAATATTATGCGGAATGATGCTGACGCGGCAATAGCCCTCTAAGACTCGCTCCCGTTAGTCGCTCTTAACAGGTTTTATATTTCTTAACAGGTTTTATATTTCTTAACAGGTTTTATATTTCTTAATAGGTCATAATATATTTGTGTTGGGTTATATTTGTGTTGGATAAGTGAACAACGGACAGCCAACCTTTATCAAGGGATCTGAATCGGCTGCCCGTTTAATATTAGCGCGGAAAAACAATAACAGAATCGGCTTATTTTACCAAAATATCTTTGGCCGGATCGAACTTCCAGTCGAACGAATTATTTTCCTGTTTGAAATTTTTTACCCGTTCGAGCAGGAAAGTATGATTGTTCCAGTGAAATGGTTTGAAATCGGTATTGGTAATGACCGTATTACGTCGAAAGGTCAGACCGTCGCAAGATTTGGCGTAAACGATCGGCCGGTCGAACGTTTCAAAGATATTGTCTTCGATCACAATGGAGTCCGGCTTGCCGCCATGAAAATACAGGTTCTGTTTATCGAGCCGCGGAATTTCCGGATAGATCGAAATAACGGCGTTGGTGAATTGGAACATGCAGGTCAATGAATTAATAAACCGATTGTTCCGAATAACGACCTCACGGCAGGCGCCAGTCTCGAACCAACCGTTGCAGTCGCCGCAAAGTAAAATGGCCGTTCCGGAAGTATGATCGAACAGATTGCCTTCGACGATTGTTTTTTTGGGGGTTGAAAAGAGAGATCCGCGCGCCCGGTTATTACGAATGACATTGTTTCGAAAGATCACTTCCGGCGACCAGGTCAGATTTTCGATTCCGAACGTTCCCTGCTCCGAAATTTCCCGCGGAACACTGTTTTTGAATGTTATTTCAAATATTTTGGCGCCGAATTCCGTTGGACGATCAACAGATCGAATCGATTCGACCGTGTTCTTTTCGCCAAGGATCTCCATGGTTTCGGAATTAATGAACTGAACTTCATCGCCGGGCGTTCCCCAAAGAAATCCCCAAGCCTGTTTATGCATGTACGATCCGCGCAGTGTTCGCTCGTTTACTTTTTGGACCACTTTCAAGTAGGTGCCGTGAACGTTGATCGCGTCGTCCATCATGCCCTCAAAAAGACTGTTTTCAGACCGCAGCAATCCTTTGCAGCCGGAAAAATGGGTCGCATCGGCCTGTGTCGTAAAATAACGCTTGTCGTTTTGATCCCGCAGACAGACCGAGACGCTGTTCAGATCAATGCCGTCGCAAAGCTGGGCGAGCAGTCCCATTCCTTCCGCGTAATGGATCTTGATCTTCGACAGACAGGTATTTTTATTAAGATACATGAAAATACCGGGCGCGGGCCGTTCCCCCGGCCGAAACGCAAAGACCGTCCCGGGAATCAGTTTCGCGTTCTTCCAGTTCGGACAAAAAAAAGTCCGATCACCAAGATCCTTGATCCCGTCCAGCCGAACACCGACATCGGAACTGTTGTATATGAGATTCCGACTCGATCCGTCAAACGCGATTCCCATTCCGGAAACATATTCCCAACCGTCTCCTTTAAACCAAAGTTTGCCGTCACGGATCTCATAATCGGATCCTTCGTCAAGCTTCATCGTTATTCCGTCCGGTGAGTTTTTCAGAATATGCGCCTGCGTAATCGACGGTTTGGCGAAATCGATCGAAAAGTTACTGAAAGTGCAGTTTTCGCAGTTTTTGATCACGATCGGAAGTATTTTGCCATGAAAAATAAAAGTCGATCCTCCTCCGTTGAACGAAACGTTTTTAAGATCTTCAAAGGTTATTCCAACAAGACGGGGATTCTTTTGATCATGATTGGAAATATAATGTTCCGCCTGATCCGACCGATCCTGATAAAAATGATATATTCCTTTTGGAATCGAAATAACCCGCGGCGAATCGGCTTTTCGAGCCTGTTCGATCTTTTGAGTCAAACCGGGTACTCCTTGCGGAAGATCCGCCGCCAGAGCAATTTCCGCCGCGGTCAATAAAAACATCGCAAGACTTAAAATACGCATTATTCTCCTCTTTTCTTTCGGTGAATATAAAAAGATGGATCCGAACGATCAATCGGCGATCTGAAAAGAGGATCTCCGATCAGTTGTACCGGTTCCGAAACAGATTTTCCGTTTCCCTCGTCAAAAGGACAGTCCAGCCCTGAAAACACTCAACGGCTCGATCAAGGGGGAGGGATCTGTTTCAAAATCTTACCGGGCGGACAGTCCGTTGTCAAGAGATCAAAAATCAAATTCTGTTTTCCGGCTCACTTGCAAATTCAAGAAGGATCCATTATAATATCGGAAATGGTTTAAATTTACGAGACCCGGTTTGATTTTGTTCACCGGCTGTCCGATAATCAATTATATTATTGTCAAAAGAGGAAAATAAGGAATCAATGCCCGCGTCCGCCGACTGTTTGCTCTGTTTAATGCGTCAATCATTGGAGGCCGCCCGATTCGCGACCGACGATCCGGAAGCGCATTTGTCCGCCGTTCAAAAGGCAATGGAACTCGTTTTGGAACATGGAGTTCATGTCAATCCTCCGGTGATCGGACAGAAAATTCATCGTCTGATCCGGGAGACGGTCGACAATCCCGATCCTTACGCGGATCAGAAAGAGTTTTTCAATACGGTCATGATGAACCGGTTCGAGGATCTGAAAAAACGTCTTGACACGGCTTCCGATCCGCTTGACTGGGCGGTTCGCTGGGCGATTTCGGGCAATTCGATCGATTTTGCGCTGGGTCGTCCCGACGAGGACAAAGTCGTTAAGGCATTGGATGAATCGCTGGATCTTCCGCTCAACGGGTCGCTGCCGCAGTTCAAACGGGATCTTGACGGCGCGCAAACGATTCTTTATTTGACCGATAATGCCGGTGAAATAGTTTGTGATCGGCTCCTTATTGAATTACTGATCGGACCACGGTATAATAAGAAAGTAACAGTCGCCGTTCGAGGCAAGCCGGTTCTCAACGACGCGATACGAAAAGACGCGGAACAGATCGGTCTGACCGCCGTTGTACCGGTGATCGATAACGGAAACGACGGACTGGGGACCATGCTTTCGCAATGCACGCCATCCTTTATCAGCGCTTTTACAGGATCGGATCTTGTAATCGCCAAAGGATTGGCCAATTATGAAACTCTGATTGAGAATAACGGACCAATTTTACCGAAAAAAATCGTATATCTGTTTAAATCGAAATGTCCGTTCATTTCGCATTATTCGGGAACAAAAGTCGGTGATCTGGTCATTCGGACGGTGAACGATTCGCCATCCGGTCAATGAAGCAAACAGAATAAGGGAGAATAAAAAATGTTGAACCGACAGGAATTTTTAAAGAGTCTCGCATTATCAGGCGCGGCAATTGGCATCAGCGGAGCGGAATCGGTTCTTGCGCAAGGCAAGTCGGGTCAGGCGGATCTGGCGGCGGTCATGGGCGGCGAACCGGACGTCATGTTCAATAAAGCAATTAAGGCGATGGGGGGTATGAGCCGCTTCGTCAAAAAAGGGGATAAAGTTGTTATTAAGCCGAACATCGGCTGGGATGCCGTTCCCGAAAAGGCCGCCGATACGAACCCGGATCTGATCGGCGCAATGGTCGAGGCCTGTTTCAACGCCGGAGCCAAAGAAGTAAGCGTCTTTGATCATACCTGCGATTCCTCTTGGAATAAATGTTATGAAAACAGCGGGATCGAAAAGGCCGCCAAAGCCGCCGGCGCAACAATGCTGCCCGGAAACGATGAGTATTATTATACCGAGGTCGATCTTCCCCAAGGTGTAAATCTTAAAAAAGCCAAAATTCATAAAGCGCTTCTCGAATGCGACTGCTGGTTCAACGTCCCGGTCCTCAAAACACACGGCGGCGCCAAAATGACAATCGCCATGAAAAACCTGCTCGGCATCGTTTGGGACCGGCGCTACTTCCATCAGAATAATCTGCAGCAGTGCATTGCCGATATCTGCACCTTCGAAAAACAGCCGGTTCTGAATGTCGTTGACGCTTATCGGGTTATGCAGCAAAACGGCCCCCGCGGAAGAAGTGTTAACGATGCTGTTCTGACCAAAGCGATCTTTATGTCCACCGATATCGTCGCCGTTGATACCGTTGCGGTGAAATTCTTCAATCAGGTTCGCGATATGCCGATCGATGAAGTCAAACACATCGCTTTAGGGCAAAAACTCGGTCTTGGAACAATGGATCTGAACTCGCTCAATGTTAAACGGATTAAACTCTAAGTTTATATAACAGGGTAAAATAACTCATTCGGAGCCGGTACGGAAACACCGGAAAGAAAAGACCGCGGGGATCCCGTCGTCAATAATAAATACCGATATTATACCGGTTCGATCATGAATTTTCCGTTATAACGTCAAAAGAACAGCCAACTCACGCAGTCCATCGACGTAAATAACGGAAAATTTAAAATAAGAGAAGCTGTATAAAATAACGTCGGTTGAAAAAGACTGTTTGTTCCCTTGGTCTTTTTTGTGTCTTCGCATGAGTTATTCCGTTTGATGTATACCGACTTCATAATAAATTTTCCATTCCAACGTTAAAAGAACAGCCGATTCACGTCATTAATCGGCGGAAAATTTATAATAAGAGCAGTATAAAATATAATTATAAGGATGAACCGTTCATGCTTCGTTTTTTGAGAATTTTACTGGCGTTGATTATTTTTATACCGCTGACGTTTCATTTTCTTGATTTCGATACACTGGCGCCGTCTGAATTGCGACATTTGGAGCTGATCCAGTTTATTCCGTCGGTTGTTCACGGACTGGTCGTTGTCGTCGGAGTGATCCTTCTAATCACTCTTTTATTCGGCCGCGTTTACTGTTCGGTGATCTGTCCGCTCGGTATTTTTCAGGACTGCGTTTCCTGGATTTCGAAAAAAGTTCAAAAGAAAAAACGGTATAAATACTCACCGGCTAAAAATGGATTGCGTCTTCTGTTTTTGATCCTGACGCTGCTTCCGCTTGCCGCTGGTTTGACCATTGGTCTGATCTGGTTCGATCCTTACAGTATTTTTGGGCGCATCGCCGTCAATGTTTTCTCGCCGGTTTATAATTTCGGCAATAATATTCTGCATGCCCTTTGCAAAGCGTTTCATATTAACTGCTTTTATCATGTCGGTATTTATTGGCAGTCGATTCCGGCAACTATCGTCGGACTGGCTTCGTTCGGACTGATCTTCTGTTTGGCTTGGCGATTCGGGCGGATCTGGTGCAACGCCGTCTGTCCGGTCGGAACCATTTTGGGACTTCTTTCCAAATATTCACTTTTCCGAATAAGAATTGATAAAAGCAAATGCACACGCTGCGGACTTTGCGCCGGTCGCTGCAAAAGTTCCTGCATTAACAGTAAAGAACAGGAAGTCGATTCTTCCCGATGCGTCAACTGCTTTAACTGTCTGGGTGTCTGCCGACAAAAGGCGATCAGCTGGACGGTTCGCGGAAACGGATCCGGCGAATCCGAAACAATCGGGTCCGACAAAAAGAACGGATCCGCCGCAAAGAATTCCAGTCAAAATCATTCACTCACGAAACCGAACACTTCAAGGCCACAAACCAATACTGACCCGGTCAATGAAAACGTCAGCTTAAACGGAATCGATCAGGGAAAACGGGAATTTCTCACGGTTATGGCCGTTCTTTCGACCGCCGCCCTAACCGCGCCAGCGCAAGCCGCCAATGAAAAATTAAAGGAAATCGGATCTTCCGCCGCGCCCCCCGCCGCCGGTCAAAAAAAATCAAAGGAAACGGATCATTCGCAAACGACAGAAAAAGAGGCGGCCAAAAATTCAGTCGGGACCAAGGGATCTGTTCAGCAGGGATCCGATAAAAAGACCTCCGAAACGAATTCCGAAAACGTGTCCGCCGGGAAAAATGGATCCGTAAAAACCGGCAAGAAAGCCCAGGACGTAAAAGCGCAAGCTGAAAAACCGACCGAACCGGGAAATATTCCGCAATACGGAAAAACTCCGTTTACCCGTCAATATCCGATCACGCCGCCAGGCTCGATCAGTTTGGACCGTTTCAATAAACTTTGCACCGCCTGTCATCTTTGTATAGGAAAATGCCCGTCGAATGTTTTGCGCCCTTCTGTTCTTGAATACGGTCTGAAAGGTTTTTTGCAGCCGCGCGTCGATTTTACCCGCGGGTTCTGTAATTACGACTGCACTGTCTGCTCGGAAGTCTGTCCGGCGGAAGCATTGATTCAGTTGACGTTGGAACAAAAGCATCGCAATCAGATGGGTCGGGTCGTCTTTATAAAAGAAAACTGCATCGTATACGCGGAGGAAACAAGCTGCGGCGCCTGTTCGGAACATTGTCCAACGCAGGCAGTGGCTATGGTCCCTTACAAAAACGAAGATCTGACCATTCCGGAGATCAATCCGGATATTTGCGTCGGATGCGGCGGGTGCGAGTTCATTTGTCCCGCCCGTCCCTATCGGGCCATTTACGTCGAAGGCAATCCGACTCATCAGGAACGAAAAGAATTTAAGGTCGAAAAGAAAAAAGAAGTCAAGCTCGACGATTTCGGTTTCTGATCCCCCTTTTTTTGCGTCCGATATGTTTCTGTTCTTCGTTTGACCGTTTGATTCTCCCGAACCGTTCCAACGCGTCGGTCGGGAGATCCAAGCAAAACAGATCTTTCCAATTTCGTCTGACCGATAGTTTTTTGTCCATTTCTCTTCCGCCGCCCTTTCGGAACCGAAAGCGACCCAAATCATAACAAAAAACCGTCTTTCTCAACGAGACACCAATCTATACCACCCAAAAAATTTTTGTCAATTCCTACTATTTTATTATCTTTATGTTTGCCGTTGAATAAAATTATGATAAAATAAAACAGGTTCCGTATTTCGGGAAATATTTATACTGTCGGCATTTGAAATTTTCCGTCCTTGACGTCAAGTGACCCCGTGACCCGATCTTCGTTTCAGACAGATCAAAAAAATTTCAAACTTATCCGGCATACAAGGATCTTATAAGGAATGTTACATGACCGAAACTAAAGTTTACGCAAAATTCACGTTATTTTATGTTGTGATCGTTTCCGCCTTGGGGGGGTTTCTTTTCGGTTTCGATTCAGGAGTAATTTCCGGCTGCGAAAAAGCAATTCAGACGGAATATCAACTGACCGATTTTCAACACGGGTTCACCGTTTCAATCGCCTTGATCGGAACCTTGATCGGCGCGTTTTGCGTCGGACGGCCGGCCGACTATTTCGGACGGAAAAAGAGTCTTTTCGTCATGGCGGTCATGTATTTTATTTCTGCGGTCGGCTGCGCGTTAGCGCCCAGCGGCGAAACCGGCTGGTGGATCCTCGTTATCATGCGCGGAATCGGCGGCATCGCCATTGGCGGATCATCGGTAATCGTTCCTCTTTATATTGTCGAAATTGCCCCGGGCCGACTGCGCGGGCGCCTCGTTGCCTTGAATCAGCTTAATATTGTTTTCGGTATTCTTGTTTCTTATATCTCCAATTATTATATGGCCATTGCCATTGACAAGAAAACGATTATCTGGAGCTGGTGCGAACAGTTCGCCGCTTTTTTTACAACCGGAATGGGAGCGGATCCGATCAAATGGCGCTTAATGCTCGGGGTTGAAGCGTTTCCCGCGTTCGCGTTTTTCCTTCTTCTGTTTTCGATTCCGGAAAGTCCGCGCTGGCTGGTTCGGGCCGGCCGCCGGGAAGACGCGCTGAACGTTTTGACCAAAGTCGGCGATACAGAAGCCAATCAGACGGTAACAGACATTTCCGATACGCTTCAGAATATGTCGCGGCAGGCGAACGTTCCTCTTTTCCAAAAGAAGTTCTTTATGCCGATCTTTCTCGCTTGGGCGGTTGCCATGTTCAATCAGCTCTCCGGGATCAACGCGATTAATTATTATGCGCCCCGTATTTTCGAGAACTTTATGGGAACAAGTTCCGCCCTGGCCGCAACGATCGGACTGGGAACCGTTAACCTGACCTTTACCATTCTGGCGCTCTTTTTTATCGACAAGTTCGGACGCCGGGCACTGCTGATCTTCGGTGCGCTCGGAACAACGGTCATGCATGTTTTGGCCGCTTGGCAGAGTTCGCTCGGAAATGACGCCAATCCGTATATCGCGATTCCCGCCATTCTTGGCTTTATCGCCTGCTTCGCCGTTTCGCAAGGCGCCGTGATCTGGGTCTTTATCGCCGAGATCTTCCCGAACGTCGTTCGCGCCAAAGGACAGGCGCTCGGAAGCTTTACCCATTGGTTTATGTGTACCTTGATCTCCTGGTTCTTCCCCGTTGTCGCCGGTTTGTCCAAATCGTCCCTTTCTTACGCGTTCGGGTTCTTTGCCTGCATGACGATGCTGCAATTCTTCTTCGCCGTCTTCCTTATGCCGGAAACAAAAGGCGGAACAATTGAAACACTCGAAAAATTATGGAAAAAAGACGATCAGACCGAAAACGCCGCGTGATCCGCGAAGGAACAGAGGGGAAAGAATAAAAAGCCTGACTTTCACCAACGTCAGATCCCTTGAAAAGAGGATCTGAATCGGCCTTGCCGCTTCTCCACTTTCGCGCCGATTGACTTCGTGATCCGATTGTTTTTACTGATTTTCGAACTGGAAAAAACGTAACTGATATTACAGGAGATGATAATGAACAAGCGAATTGAAGGAATTCGAAATTATATTCTTGCCAAAAAACAAAAACAGTTTCGCGCGCAGATCGATTGGAATGTTCTTTTCGCCGATCAATGGCCGAAAGAGAACAAAAAAGATACCCGAATTAATCGGGCGGCGTTCCAGTTCAAAACGGTTCTTGCGGAAGAAACCGCTCATCCGAATTTTATTCCGGATGAGAAGATCGTTTTTACTCGGCATTGCGCCAATCTTCCGGAACGATATTCCGACGCGGAGATGGCCGCTCTCCGCGAAAAAGCGTACTTTCATGAAAAAGGAGTCGTTTTCAATATAAGTCCGGATTACGCATCGACAATTGCCGTTGGTTTGGAGGCTCGACGTCAAGAAACAGCTGCCCGGCGAGAAAAAGCCGTCGCGGAAAATGACGCCGCCGGTATCGAATTTCTCGACGCGGTTCTTTCCGATATCGACGCGGTTTTAAAATTGGCCGACGCCTATCGTGCCAAAGCGGAAGCGGACGGACGAACGGAAACCGCCGCCGTCTTAAAACAGGTACCGCGTTTCGGCGCCCGTAATTTTTTTGAGGCACTTCAGTTCCTGCGGATCCTGCACTTCTGTATGTGGTGCGAAGGCGCCTATCATAACGGGATCGGCCGATTCGATCAGTTCATGTATCCTTATCTGAAAGCGGATCTCGACCGGGGCGCGCTCACCGAAGAAACCGCACTCGAACTCCTGGAGGAATTTTTCCTGACATTCAATAGGGACAGTGATCTTTACGTTGGCGTTCAGCAGGGCGATAACGGACAGAGTCTCATGCTCGGCGGCTGTAATAAAGACGGCGGCGACGCCTGTAATATTCTGACCGAACTTGCTCTGAAAGCGTCCTGCGAAATGCGGGTGATTGATCCGAAGATCAATTTGCGCGTCTCTTCCAATACCCCGCTCGCCCTCCTTGAAAAAGCAACGGAACTGACCAAGGTCGGACTCGGCTTTCCGCAATACGCTAATGACGATGTTATTGTGCCCGGTTTGATCCGACTCGGTTACGATCCGGAGGACGCCCGAAATTATACCGTTGCCGCCTGTTGGGAATTCATTATTCCCGGCTGCGGAATGGATATCCCCAATATCGGCGCGGTTTCGTTTCCGGCGATGGTCGATCGGGCAATTCGATCTTCTCAAGGTCAAAGCGCCGAATCGTTCGCCGAATTCATGAAAGTGATCCGATCGGAAATTTTCAAAGAAGCCGATACAATAGAGCAGTCTCTCAAGATCGTCGATATGCTTCCGAATCCTTATGTCTCAATGCTCTGTTCCGGACGGATCGAGGCGGCCCGCGATGTCTCCGAAGGGAATAAATACAATAATTTCGGTATTCACGGAACCGGATTCGCCCCCGCCGTCGATTCGCTTGAAGCGGTTAAACGACTCGTTTTCGAAGAGAAATCTTTGAAGATGACCGAATTGATCGAAAAACTCGACCGCAATTTCGCCGACGATCCCGCCTTACTGACCAAGGTTCGGTTCAACTGCCCAAAACTCGGTAACGAAGAAGAAGATCCCGACGCAATCGGTGTCGAACTGCTCGGTTATTTCGCCGACTCCTGGGAAAACCGAAAAAACTGCCGCGGCGGTATTTATCGGGCAGGAACCGGTTCCGCCATGTATTATATCTGGCATGCCAACGAACTGTCCGCCTCGCCCGATGGCCGACTCAAAGGGGAACCGTTCCCCGCCAATTACGCGCCCGCCTTGAACGTCCAAGTCAAAGGCCCGATCTCCGTTGTTAAATCGTTTACAAAGCCGGATCTTAAACGGGTCGTTAACGGCGGTCCCCTAACGATCGAAATTCATGACAGTACTTTCCGTCATCCCGATGGTTTGACGAAAGTCGCCCAACTGGTCAAACTGTTCATTATTCGCGGCGGTCATCAGCTTCAGATCAATACGATCAATCGCGATCAGCTGCTGGCCGCGCAGAAGTCGCCCAACGACTGGAAGCATCTGATCGTTCGCGTTTGGGGCTGGAGCGGTTATTTCGTCGAACTCGATAAACCGTATCAGGATCAAATCATTAAACGCGCCGAAATGGTCTTCTAACCTGTCCGCAGAATACTATAACTGCTTTTATTTTAAATTTTCCGTGATCTCTGCCAATTGACTGCGTGAACCGGCTGTTCTTTTGACGTTATTACGGAAAATTCATGATGAAATCGGTATAACAATTAAAGACAAAGTTTAATGATATTTAAAAGTTAATATTCCTCCTGAAAGGTCGAATGATCTTTTCGCGCAAAGTCTGAATGGTCTGAATACAAGCAAACGATCAGCGAAAGCGAATTTTCATTTCAGCGTGTCAGCGCCCGCAAGGTGCCGGACACCAGCTAAATACGAAAGGAAAATGAATTTGAAAAGGTGATGGCCTTCTAAAGCCCGCGCCTCGCTGACCGCTCTTAACAGATCATAATGAATACTGTTTTCAACAAACGATCAGCGATCAATCCGCTTTCCTTTCATAACAGAAACAATTCCCCTTTGCGGTTAAAATTTATAAGCGGTATTAAAATTTTACGACATGAAGAATCCCAAACAGATCAACGGTCTTTGGAACCGAAAATTTTTATGCCTTTTTCTCCTGTCGAGTATTTTTGTCTTTATAATTGTTTTTTTTCTTATCGAAGTTCTCCGCGGTCGAACTTACACGGCCTCAGTCAAAAGCTCATCAATGGAGCCAGCGCTTTACGGTCCTGCGATCGATTGGATCTGTCCCCAATGCTCTAAAACGATTCGCGTTTCACTGGATCTTCAATCGGGTCTTAATGATAAGGATCTGACATCTGAAACGGAAAAACAGATCCGGCAAAGACGGTCGTTCACTTGTCTTTTTTGCGGCTCGGACATTCCTGCTGATCGAACGAAAACTGTTCCCGGGAACGGATTGCTGCTTAGGAAAGCAACGCGTCCCCCCAAGCGTTTCGATCTGGCCGTTTTCATTGACAAAAACGGATCGGGAATTGTCAAACGAATTGTCGGACTGCCGGGCGAAACCGTCGCAATCGATCAGGGGGATCTTCTTGTTAACGGGGCGCCGTTGGATCCGGATGACAGAGATTTTGAAAGAACCGCCGTTTTACTGGATTCCGCGGTCACGGTCACTGAAAAAGATCGGATTCTTTTTATTCATCGCGATCCATTCACCAGTAAATTTTTAAGTACGGGAAAAGAACAGAATGACAAAACCGGGCAGAAATCATTATCGCCGAACTCGAAAAGAGGATTTAATTCCGTTCCGGTCACCAATCTTTCCGCGCGTCCCCGACTTGGTTCGGCGAATTACTCCAAAATTGAATATGTTCGCGATTTCCAGTTGAAAATTGAGCCGGACCCTTTTTTTACCGATCAGGACAAAATTTTTCTTATTAACCGCGGATCCGCTTTTTATCTGATCAGAATCGATTTTCGGTCGGGGATCTGCCGTCTGTTTTCGCTGCGGAATGATCAAGTCGAACAAACAGCGTCCAAAGAAAAAAACAATTTAAAAGAACGATCCGACTTCGGCCGATCTGAAAATGTCCTCGCTGCCGCAGAAAAGAAAACAGCGGTCAAGCCATTTGAGGATCTGACGCCGTTCGACTTCGGATCCTCACCCTTATTTGAAAATAATTTCAAATGGAACCGGAACGATTCCGCCGCGTTAACGATCCGTTTTGCGGACCGATATTTGACGGTTTGGGCAAATAATGATTTACTGATGAAATGGCTCGAACCGGAGATCTGTTCGTTCCTCCGTCCCATCGCGATTCCATTTATTTGGTACGGAACAAATCTTCGCTTCAAAAAATTTCAACTAAAAAGAGACCTTCATTATTCATCGATCGATTCCTTTATAACGGGCCGAAACACGTTGGAACAGAAAATAAAATCGGTCCCTTCCGCTAAAGGATCTGACTTGAAAACAATAACGACGGGAATAACAATTCCGGAAGGCGAATATTATTTATTGGGGGACAATTCGCCTGTTTCGCTGGACAGCCGTGTTTGGGATCCTCCGACCGTTCCCGGCAAGGATCTTTATGAAGTTCTGAATGTCCGTTAATTCGTCATCAACAAAGGAGTTTTATCAGAAGGTATACATAACGGCAATTTCCGTTCGGAACGCCTGACCGGGAGCCATGGGCAAATAAACCGTTTCGGAACTTGCAACATCGGCCCGCTGAAATTCCGTTTCCATATAACTCAATTCGATACCGGTCATTAAACAGGGGCTCCAGTTATAAAGCAAATTGGTAAAATAAATTGTGTTTTTTGTTCGGGAATTGGTGATCCCATTGACAGGATAACAGGTTCCGACCAGATCGTCTTTGTCAGGCACATCAACAGCATAACCGGTATTATTGGTCAGTTTGCTGTTCAATTTTGTACTCAGGCAGAGCCAGCCCCCTTCATCCCGAATTCCGTCGCGTCGAAAAAGATCGATTCCCTGATTAATGGCGCCGCAAAAAC
>CAZZEF010000044.1:0-663 GCA_964652875.1 uncultured Planctomycetaceae bacterium | reverse complement strand
TTTTCACCGTAATAGTACTCGCCCTGAAGACGAAAATTCTGTGTAAACGGAACGTCAAGATCAAGATTGGCGGACCATGTTTTAATTGGTTTAAGTTTTTCGGCGCTGTCATAAGCGGTTCCAGGAATAGCGGAAAACGAGTAACGCTGCTTTCCGTAATGCCCCGAAACCCCGACCGTAATCGGAAGTCCGCAACGAGCCTGTTCGCCGAAACTGAACGCGACCCGGGCTTCCATCAACGGAACGCCGGACGTATTGTAAGCTACTCCGGAGGTCGTTAGGAAATCGTTGGTAATGTCATCGCAGGCCGCAAGCTGAAACAATGTTCTGAAATTTTCACTAAACCGAACTCCCTTATCCAATTGAAAACAGGCGCGCCGATAACCAATGTTTCCGCAGAAACCGGCAGGAAGATAAGCGAGCATTTGCGGATAAAGCGGAGAAATAATTTCCCAATTCTGACCAAAAAGAAGTTTCCAGTCGTCCTCCCGATTGTCGAGTTCAATATAAGCTTTGCGAAGCTGAAGGCCTCCTTTATTTCGTGTCTGATTAACCGATCCGTAAAAATCGACCTCAAAGACGCCGCGCAATTTGGCCCCGGGGACCGAGTCAAGGCCCGGCCCATCGATAAACATGCCGATCCGGCTTTTTCTCGCGTCGACC
>CAZZEF010000043.1:22610-24910 GCA_964652875.1 uncultured Planctomycetaceae bacterium | reverse complement strand
CGCGATTGTTGAAGAACCTTTCCCGGAAGAGGCCGATATTGATGTTCATGATCTTCCTGTCCGACTGGCCGCTGATGAAAGCGCTCATACTCCGGAGGACGCGATTGAACGAATGAACCGCGGCTATAAAGCCATTGCCCTCAAACCGGCGGCCAAAACTCTCAGTATCTCCATGCTCATGGCGCAGGCGGCGTTCGAGCGGAACATTCCCTGCTTCTGCGCCGATCTGACCGTCAATCCCATTCTGGTCGACTGGAATAAATCCGTTGCGGCCCGACTGGCTCCGTTCCCCGGCCTGAATGCCGGACTGCTCGAAACCAACGGTGCCCAAAATTATGCCAACTGGCCGAAAATGAAAGCGTTCCTTCCCAAACCAAACGCTTCCTGGGTCGACGCGCAAGACGGACTTTTTGAAACGGGATCCGAATTCTTCGATCAGAACGGCGGGATCTTCGATGACTCCCGTTATTATTATCAGCTCATGAACGAGTAATCGGCGGATCTGTTATTTGCTTTATTTTTCAACAACACAACAAAGATTTTATACTGCTTTTATTTTAAATTTTCCGTTATTTCCGCCGATTGACTGCGTGAATCAGCTGTTCTTTTGACGCTATAACGGAAAATTCATGATAGAATCGGTATATATTCAGGCGATTTTATGAAAAAACTGTTTTTGTTATTCGCGCTTCTTATGAGCGCTACCGTTCTTCCCGCGGCGGATACCGTTAAAATTCAAACGAGATCCCGAACGAATCCGCCCGCCGAAATTATACCGGCCAAAGGAACATTCCCGCTCATTTCGTTTCCCGGCTGCGATTTTCGGATCAATTACAAAACAATCGAATTGGATCCCTCAAAAACGGTTCTTCTGATCTTCGACTCGGTGCGGTCCCGAAAAATGAGCGCCGCTTTCGACGAGATGAAAACACGAATCGGCGATCTGGCCCAAAAGATCGAATCGCTCGGCGGATCTTCATTTCGAACCTCACAAACCGATCCAAATGACATTTTGAAGAAGATCAGCGGAAAAACAGTGTTCATTGCCGGTGTTGATGAACGATCTTCCGATCCTGAAAGGATCTTCGCGCTGGACAAACTGCGGACGGAAAAGATCCGTTTTCTGATCGTTCGGGACTTGATCGAAACAAGCCTCCCGCCGAACGATTTTTCGAATCGGGCGCGGAACCGCGAAATCGTTGTCGGACAAATTGAAAAAGATCTCTGTCCATCTGTCTCCTCGTCCGATTTTCTCGGAGGGCCCGCCTTTCATCTGACTTCCGATAAACGTCGGCATGTCGTTATGATTGTCAGTGACGATCATTATGACGCGGGCAGATCGTTTCCGCTTTTCGCCGAATATCTAATGGACCGTTATCCCGTCCGATGCACTATTGTTCACGGCGAAGGAGGATCCGGTTTTATGGAGATCGATGAACTTGACAACGCCGACGCGATGACCGTTTTCATTCGTCGGCTACAGGTTCCTGCCCCCCTGCTGGAAAAGCTGAAAAAGAATCTTGCCAACGGTGTTGGACTGGTCGGGTTCCGAACATCAAGTCATGCGTTCGATCCCCGAAAAGATCCCGATCCCGGCTTCGCGATCTGGCCCGAATTCGACAAGGAAGTTCAAGGCGGGAATTATCACAATCATGCCAAAAGCGAACTCGGTACTGATATCGTCAATGTCTCCGCTCAAAAAAACCATCCGATTCTTCAAAAAGTCGAGCCGAATCGCTGGCATTCGATCGGATCGCTTTATTTTACAAGTCCGGCTGCTGATGACGCAATCATTCTGCAATACGGATCCAATACGAAAAACGATCCGGAACCGTTGACCTGGATCCGGTCTTATGGACCGAAAAAAGCGCGCGTCGCTTATACCGGACTCGGACATCCGGACGATTTCAGTCATAAGCCCGGTTTGTCCGTCATGACTAATTTGATCCTTTGGACCGCTGGAGTTATTAACTGACTCCGATTTTATTTTGACTGCATTGGTAATTTTCTTGATTTTACCGATTGACTTCGTGAATCAGCTGTTTTTTGACGTTATAATGGAAAATTCATGATGGAATCGGCATAACAATACGTTGGAAAATTTTTATTTGAAGATTATTTCAAATTCACAAAAAGTATAAATACAAATTCGATCCGGTAAAAGAGAACACAACGGATCGGCATAAAAATGGAAAGGGAGATCTGTTCAGATGCGCCGAAGAGATTTTTTTCGATACAGCGGATTAATGACGGCCGGACTTGCAGCTTCAGGAATAAATGTTCCGTCATTTTCCAAAAGT
>CAZZEF010000043.1:17239-22600 GCA_964652875.1 uncultured Planctomycetaceae bacterium | reverse complement strand
CGAAACCGGGCCGGTATGACGAACCTTACGCGGATAAAAAATATCGGGTTGGTTTGATCGGCGCGGGCTGGTACGGACAGGTCGATCTGCTCCGAATGATTCAGGTGTCGCCGGTCAACGTTGTTTCGATCTGCGATGTCGATCAGGAGCATCTTGATTCGGTGGCCAAAATCGTATCGGAACGACAGATCTCGAAAAAGGAGCCGCGCAAGTTTCGGGATTACCGCAAAATGCTGGCGGAAAAGGATCTTGATCTGGTCTTCATTGGAACGCCGGATCACTGGCACGCGCTCCCGATGATTGAAGCGGTCGAAAGCGGCGCGGATGTTTATGTTCAAAAGCCGATCGGTTTGGACGTTTTGGAATGTCAGGCAATGCTTCAGGCGGCGCGTAAAACGAAACGGGTTGTTCAGGTCGGCCTTCAGCGCCGAAGTACTCCGCATCTGATCGAAGCCAAAAAGAAAGTACTCGACAGCGGTATGATTGGCCATGTCGGACAAGTTGAGATCTTTTCGCATTATGGGGGCAAAGGACAGTTCGTCTGGCAAGAGAAGACGCCCCCCGACTGTCTTGATTATGAATTTTGGACCGGACCGGCTCCGAAACTTCCGTTCCGTGAACCGTTCCGCCGGGGCGGATGGCGGAACTATCGAGAGTTCAGCAACGGGACATTGGGCGATATGGGCGTTCATATGTTCGATATGACCCGATGGTTTCTCAATCTCGGCTGGCCGAAACGGATCTCCTCCATCGGGGGGATCTACTGCAAAAAACAAAGTTCGGCCAATATCCCCGACACCCAGACGGTGATCTTTGAATATGACGATCTGCAGATCATTTGGAATCATCGCGTTTGGAGCGGTTTCTTTGATGACAAATACCCTTGGGGCGGCTATTTTTACGGCGAAAACGGACTGCTTAAAGCGAGTGTCTTTGGATATGATTATCAGGAATACCGCTCGAAAAAAGAATCGCTTTCGGGAACTGTTTCTTATGAATACGAACGTTATCCGGAAGATCAGACAGAAAAGCGGCTGGAACGACATTGCGCGCGGGCGCTCCGCGGACACATGAAAGATCTGCTCGATCGGATGGGAGATCGCGGTCGGCCCGTTGCCGATATCGAAGAAGGGGCCATTTCGACGATCTGCTGTATTCTCGGCAATATCTCGCAGGAGCTGGGACGATCGCTCGAATGGGATCCGGCCGTCGGAAAAGTTAAAAACGATGATCAGGCCAACGCAATGCTCGCCCGAGTCTACCGGTCCGGCTGGAAACATCCGCAGATCTGATTTTTATCATACCGACATTTTATACGGCTCTTATTTATAATTTTCCGCCCTCTCCGCCGATTGACTCTGTGAATCGGCTGTTCTTTTAACTTTGGAACGGAAAATTCATCAGGAACCGATATAAGATCTCTTTCCAACAACAAAGAGGAATGCCGGTTCACAAAATCTATCAATGAACGCGGAAATTAAAAAATAAAAACAATATAATTTTTATTGAATGTATATTGATCTGATCTGTTCCCCGTCGTTTTATAAATCAGGAAAACCTTACACCGAAATTAAAAACAAAGAAAAATCGTTCCAGCTATGAAAAAAATTTTTATTCTGACACAAAGCCTCTTTTTTTTAATCTCTTTTTCCGTTGCGACATTATATTCCGCGGAAAAGACAAATGAGTCTTCTTTCGGATCGGTTTCGTCGATCAAAACAAATTCGGCGAAGGTCATCGATGCTTCTTCAAAATCCAATACAATCATCGTTCACCCGGCGGAATACGCTCACGCACTTCGAAATCCAATGAAAGGGTTCCGCGTTGATACAACTTCAAAAGCTTATCAAAAAGAGTTCGTGACGATCTCGCGCTGTTACATCAAATGGAACGAATTGGAAAATGACGAAAAGGATACCATCGACAAGATCCGGAAATTTTGCGATAAGAAATGGAAGGATCTTGAAAAGCAGAATATAAAAGTCATTCCGCGTGTCTATCTTGACTGGAACCGTAAGCCGGGCAACGAATACTGGCCCGCCGATATGCAAACAGGTGATTACGAAAGCGAACAATTCAAAAAACGGCTGGTTCGTTTAATCGACAGACTCGGAAAATGCTGGGACAACGATTCACGCGTCGCCTGGATCCAAATGGGATTGATTGGATGCTGGGGGGAACATCATACGCCGTCTCTGACTCCCGAAATGCAGAAATTATTGGGCGACGCGTTTACCAAAGCGTTTAAAAATAAAAAAATTCTCGTTCGTCACGCGGATGAATTCACCGATTACGAGTTCGGGATCTATTGGGATTCCTGGGCACATGAACAACAGACGAACGCCCGCAAACATGGCCGAGATCTCGATATACTGAATAAAACCAAAGAACGCTGGAAAACAGCGCCGATCGAAGGTGAAACCGCTTACGATTGGGGAAAATTCAAAATCCAGCCCGGCGACGATCCGAACGATACTCTGACCGATCAGGTTCATCGTAATTTTTTGATTGACACGATTCGCAAATTCCATTGCTCCGGACTCGGATGGATCGCCAATTATGACAACTCGAAAGAAGAAGTTCGAAAAGGCGCCGATGAAGTTCAGAAAGCGTTCGGATACCGATTCGTTCTTAACGAATTTACCTGCGTCCGCCGGATCGATTTCGGCAAACCGTTCTCAATAAGTTTTTCCGTCATCAATACCGGATCGGCTCCTGTTTATGAAAACCGGCCAATCGAATTCAGCCTTTTGGATCCGCAAACGCGCAAACCTGTTTGGAAAACAATTTTGAATCCGGGAGTACTGGCGAATCGGACCGGATCCGTTCCCAAGCCGTTCGATTTGATGAAGTCATACACTTCTTCTCAAAATGATCCAACGACCGGACCCGAACCGGATCTTCGAAACTGGCTGCCCGGCGATGATTGGGACCCTGTCGTCAGGAAGTATCGAAAACCGGCTCCGGTCAATGTCGTCAAAGCGAATTTAATTCTTCATCATTCATATAACGCAAAAATTTCAAAGGGAAACTATATCGCCGCTCTTGCCGTTCTTGACCCTGTCGGACTTGAGCCGAATCTTGTTTTCGCCATTGAAAATTATTTTAACGGAGGACGGCATCCGCTTTGCCAGGTCGCAATCGGATCTGATCCGCAAGGAAACGGACTATTGAAAAAAAACGATTTCGACGATCCAATGAAAGACCGTCGGCTTCCTTACACTTTAACGCCCATTTCCGGCAAATGATATTACCGATTCTTTATACTGTCCCGTTTTTTATTGACGGACGTCATGACTCCGGCGGCCCTTCGATATCAGAACAGATCATCCTTTAATAAAACCGGTACAGATCAAACTCAATCAAATGAAAACAGTCAATAATTAAAAGGAGCGATCCCAATGAAATTTAACAGACGCAAATACATCGGTTTTTTGGGCGGACTTTCGCTAATGGGTTTTTCCGGACTGACAGAAACCGGACGGGCGGATCAAACTGCGGTCAACACTCCAAACGGCGGACGGTATAAAACGAACATTTTGATCTGCGGCGGCGGCCCGGCTGGATTTGCCGCCGCGGTTATGGCTGCCCGGCTCGGATGCAAAACGCTTCTTCTCGAACGTTATGGACGGCTCGGAGGAATGGGCGTTCATGCCCGAGTCTTTCCGTTTCTCGGAAGAGCCGCCAGTCCGTTCGTTGAAGAAGTCCATAAAAAAACAGGAGGTACCGCGTTCGATCCGGAACGTCTTGATCTGATTTATGCTGACATGATTCAGGAAGCGGGCGGCAGGATCCTTCTTCATTCTTTTGTTTACGAACCTAAAATGTCAGGCTCACGAATAACCGGCGTTAAAATCGCGACGAAAGAAGGATCACTCGATATTCAGGCAGATCTTGTTATTGACGCAACCGGGGACGGCGACATCGCCGCAATGGCCGGCGCTCCTTTTGAGATCGGACGAAAAGAGGACGGACTTGTTCAACCGATGTCGATCATGTACACCGTTGCCGGTCTTGGTCCGAACGCGGAATTCAGCGGAAGCGAACAGGATGCGCGAAAACGAATGATCGGAAACCGGTCTTGGGAACAGATCGTCACGGAAGCGCAAAACAGCGGCGAGCTTCCCGAAAATGTCGGCGTTGTCAGAACCTACCGAATGAAACGATCCGGAGAAGCGGCGGTCAATGCGACACAAATCAACAGGGTCTTGGGGACATCGGTTGAGGATCTCACCAATGCGGAACTGGAAGGACGGCGTCAGGCTTATCGAATTCTTGACTTTATGAAAAAGCACCTGCCCGGCTATGAAAACGCTTTTATTTCCAATATGCCGGCAGTGATCGGCGTTCGCGAGACAAGACGAATCGGCGGACTGGCCCGACTGGAAAAAGAAGATCTGATCACCGGTCGATCCTGGCCCGATGAAGTTGTCCGCAAAGCGTCTTTCTGCATTGACATTCACAATCCCGCCGGAGGAGGACAGGCGAAAAACCGCGGCGCTCAGTCCGTTCAGGGAACCGCCGAACGGGACAAGCCTTACGGAATTCCGCTCGGCTGCCTGATCCCTCAAAAGATCGACGGACTGCTGGTCGCAGGACGCTGTATCAGCGGATCACATGAGGCGCATTCTTCCTATCGGGTCCAAAACATCTGCATGGCGATCGGAGCCGCCGCGGGAACCGTTGCCGCTCTCGCTTGTAAAGCGAAAATATCACCCGATGAGATCAAGGTCAAAGAAGCCCAGCGGATATTGTTTTGGAACAAATTGAATTAAACCGCTTTTCTTTTTTGATGAAAAACGGATCTCTTTCCAATTTGCCGGAGATCATTTTTCTAACCATTTGACAAAATTTATTTCGATAAGGAACAAATCGGCATGAACAGATCTCCTTTTATTTTTTGGGACATTGTTTTGGGATCCGTCCTGTTTTTGTGTCTTTGGATCTTCGGATCCGTCGTTTCGGCATCAGAAAATCTTCCGAAGGCCGAGGATCATCAGAAGACGGCAACGAAAGATCTTTCTCACTGGAGCGTAAAAGATCATCGGGGCGCTCCCTGTCTGTTTCGCGACGGAAAACCAGTTACTCCTTTTTGGTTCTGGCAATGGGAACCGCAGGAGACCGATATCAAGGCAATGGCCGGACAAAAAATCGATCTATTTTCCTTTTTTGGGTCAATCGGTCATTATGAAAATCCTTACTGGCGCAAAGACGGTTCATTCAAGATGAACTATCAGGACAAACATATCGACAACCTGCTCCGATGGGCTCCAAACGCTCTGTTTTTGCCGAGAATTTTCGCCAACGCTCCCGACTGGTGGGAAAAAACACATCCGGAAGAACAGATCCGGTTTCATGACG
>CAZZEF010000043.1:3711-17214 GCA_964652875.1 uncultured Planctomycetaceae bacterium | reverse complement strand
CAACGTTCAGCCGCGAATCGTTCGCATCGCAAAAAGCTCTTGACGAAAACGGCGTTTATTTCAGAAAAGCAATCCGGCATCTGATCGATGCATACGGCGCTCATCTGACGGGAATTCATGTTACCAATGGTCCAGCCGGCGAAAATTTCTCTTGGGACTCTTATCTGTCGCATCATCCAAAAATGATTCCGACCGCGGCCGGTGATCTTTCCGAACCGATGCGTCAGGCGTTCATTAAATATCTGCGTAAAAAATACAACGGCAATCAAGATCTTTTGCGAAAAGCGTTTGCCGATCCCGATCTGACCTTTGAGTCAGTCCGGATCCCCGATCGAACCAAACGGCTTGAATTAACCGACGGCGCCTGGCGGGATCCCGCAAAATCAAGACTGATTCCCGATTATTTTGAATGTCATAATGAAGTGACTGTCGAAATGCTTGATTATTATTGCAGGATCGTCAAACAGGAATCGGACAATAAACTGCCGACGCTTGTTTTTTATGGATACACCCAGGATGAAAACTGGGCAATTGAATGCGATCATCGCGCTGTCGCCAAGATCTATCGAAAGAATTCTGTTGATATGTATTCCGCGCCGCATACCTATTATCGCCGCGGACTCGGCGAAGACGGGCTTGTTCGGCAGTATTTTTCAAGCGCCGCCCGACACGGAAAACTTTTCGTTGATGAAGGCGACGATCAGACGCATCTTGAAATGCTGAAAAAGAAACCGGATCGACGCTGTTATGCCCGAACACTTGACGATTCAAAGGCGCTTCTTTATCGGGAATTCGGCAATATGGTCACGCAAGGAACCGGACTTTGGTATATGGATCTCGGAAAAGGCTGGTTTCGCGACCCGGATCTGATCGACTGCGTCGGACGAATGAAAAAATGGGCCGACGTCTCTCTTAATCATTCGAGAAAACGATGTTCCGAAATTGCGGTGATCTCCGCTCCGGAAAGTGAATTTTATCTCGGTTACCGAAAAACAAAAGCCAACGAGATCTCTTACGGTCTTTATCATGATCAGCTGGGGGACTTCTTCCGGACCGGCGCTCCGTTCGACTGGTTTCTTATTGACGATCTCGACGAAGTTGTTAAAGGGAATTACAAAGTTTGCGTTTTTCTCGATTGTTTTTATCTGACGTCCCAACAGATCAAAAAGATCGAATCGCTTAAATCAAAAAACAGATCTCTTCTTTGGTTTTATGCGCCCGGATATGTCTCCGAAAAGGATCTTTCGCTCAAACGAATGGAAGATCTGACCGGTTTTCATTTTGAACAAAACGAGTCGGGACCGCTTCAAAGTGTTTTATGCGACGCGGTCAAAGAAGGATCCGCGGCCGGGGGGTTGTTCGGTATTGACAAAACGCAAAATTCGGTCTTTACCGTTAAAGAGGAAAAAGAAATTGTTCCCCGGGCGAAGGGGATCGGTTCACTTCAAGGAAAAATCACCGCCGCTGAACGAAATTTCGGTCAATGGCGCTCATATTTCTGCGCGGTCCCCGGTCTGCCCCGATCGGAACTGATCCATATTTTCAAGGAAGCCGACGTCCATCGTTTTTGTTCGTCGGATGATATCGTTACCGTATCCGAAGCCTGGCTTATGATCCATACGCGAAGCGCGGGTGTTAAAGAAATAACGCTTCCGCATAAATTCCGAAAGATCACCGAGATCACCGAAGAAAAATTCACCGCGTTCGATACCGATCATTTTGAAATTGATCTTCCGAAACACTCGACGGCCGTTTTTCTTTTGGAAAAATAATTTTGAATCGCCCAACAATGCGAATGATGCCGGTTTCATGATGAATTTTCCTTTTCAGTCTCCAATGAACAGCCGATTCACATAATCAATCGGCGAAAATGACAGAAAATGTAAAAGGAAAGTAATAAAAAACAATAGATGAGGTTATTATGAATCGTATCCTGTTGATGCTGATTGTTCTCTTGAGTTATGCAGATTACGCGTCAGCGCAGACCATACGTCCGATCGACGAAAAATACTGCGATGTCCTTGTTGTCGGAGCGGGAACGGCAGGGGTCCCGGCAGCGGTTCAAAGTGGCCGCGCGGGCGCAAAAACGATTCTTGTCGAAATGACCGGTCAATGCGGCGGAACAACATCGCTGGCCCGGGTTCGCTATCCCGGTCTTTTTCATGCCTGGGGAAAACAGGTAATCGCCGGAATAGGTTGGGAACTCGTTTGCAGGGCGGTCGAACTCAACGGAGATCAAATGCCTGATTTTACTGTTGATCACGGACCTGATCACTGGAAACTCTCCATTCCGGTCAATCCGCCGCTTTACGCGCTCCTGGCGGAAGAGATGTGTTTAAACGCCGGAGTTGAAATTCGTTATTATGAAACTCCCTGTTTTATCGAAAAAACGGGATCTTCAACAAACCAGTCAAACGATAATTCCGTCCCGACCAAATACTCCGCAAACTGGAAAGTAACAACCTGCAGTCAGGGAAAATTTCGAACCGTTTACTGCCGCGAGATCATCGACTGCACTGGAAACGGATCGGCCGCGGATCTTGCCGGAGCGGAACGAATGCGGGCTGTCGAAACCCAGCCGGGCTCGATTTTTTATACCATTGATCCCGGCATTGACATCAAGAACGTCGATCGAAAGAAAATTAAAGAACTTTTTCGAAAGGCGATTGCGGAAGGACGTCTTAAACGGGAAGATATCTTCAGCGGCTGCGAACGGTTTTTATGGTGGCCTCGACCATCAGGAACTTTGACTTATGTTTACGGCGCCGATAATTCGGATCCGGTCAAAAGGACGCAAACAGATCTTCTCGGCCGCCAATCCGCACTTCGTGTTCTTCGTTTCATTAAAACACTCCCCGGCTGCGAGAATGCCCGACTGAAAGAAATGTCCCAGCAGACAGGTGTTCGGGAAACATTTCGCGTTAAGGGCCGTTATGTCATTACCGTTGAAGATTACAGGACAGGACGTGTTTGGCCCGATTCGGTTGCTTACGCTTTTTATCCAATCGATATACACACCAAAGGCGGAGTCGCTCCCAAACGGCTTGATCGCGGTATTGTCCCGACGATTCCTTATCGGGCTCTGATCGCAGATAAAATTGATCATTTTTTCGTTGCGGGCCGCTGTATGAGCAGTGACCGGGAAGCCTCTTCCGGATTGCGCGTTCAGTCAGTCTGTATGGCCGGAGGACAGGCCGCAGGAGCCGCCGCCGCTCTGGCCGCTCAAAACAAAATCGCCCCGGCCGATGTCGATCTCAAACAATTGAAAGATCTTTTGAAAAAGAACGGCGCAATTGTTCCCTGATATTTTAATCGGTGTTCCATTTAAGTTTTTCGTTCTATACGCCGTTTGACGGTATGATTCGGCCGCTCTTTAACACAGGAACGGAAAATCTAAAATAAAACCGGGATATGATATTTTTATGTCTGTTATATACTGCTCTCGTTTTAAATTATCCGCTGTTTCCGCCGATCGACTGCGTAAATCGGCTGTTCTTCCAACACTGGAACGGAAAATTCATAACAGAATCGGTATAACAGGAGAGATATTTTTATTTGTCAGTATTTGAAGAATAAAAATTTAATCGAACGGAGTAAGGGTTATGACTCGTTTTTTCATAATGATTGTTTTTATATTGTTTTCCATATGTTCACTTCAAGCGGAGGAAATACGGATTTTGACTTACAATATCTGTAATGGCCTCGGGATGGATCAGGTAAAAGATCTTGACCGGACATCCAGGGTCATCAACGCAATTAATCCTGATTTTGCGCTGATTCAGGAACTTGACCAAAAGACCAAACGTTCCGGCGGACAGGATGTTTTGCAGGAGCTGGGCCGACGAACCAACATGATCGGATCGTTTGGGAAAGCGATTGATTTTCAGGGCGGAGCTTACGGGATTGGTATTTTATCGAAAAAGCGTCCGATTTCCATTCGGGTTGTTTCTCTGCCGGGCCGGGAAGAACGACGGGCCCTGTTGATCGCGGAATTCGACCGCTTTTATCTATGCTGCTCTCACTGGTCGCTTCGGGAAGAGGATCGGCTCGCTTCGGCCCGACTCGTTACAAAAGAATTGCGGAAATTGAAAAAACCTGTCTTTTTCGGCGGTGATCTCAACGCAAAACCGGAAACAGACCCGGCCCAGGAAATGTTCAGGAACTGGATCTGCCTTTCCCCCGATGCGCCGACCTGGCCCGCCGACTCGCCCAAAGTCCGTATTGATTATATTTTCGCGTTTGATCCGGCAGGACTGCTTTTCGCGAATAAAGACTGGAAAAACAAAATGCTCAAAGAAAGCAAAGTCCTTGATGAAAAACTGGCCTCCGATCACTGCCCGGTACTGATCCAATTTGATCTTCCTTGAGCGGATTGTTGTTCAGTCTGTTGAATTCAGCGATTGGAAACGACACGTTTTATACGACCGTCATTTTTATACTGCTTTTATTTTAAATTTTCCGTCATCTCCGCCGGTGACTTTGTGAATCGGCGTTCTTGTAATGTTAAGCGGAAAATTCGACATGAAACCGGTATACTCACTGCCGAACGTTTGTCAAAGGTTAGGTATTCAAAAGATTTTATACTGCTTTTATTTTAAATTTTCCATTATTTCCGCCGATTGACTGCGAAAATCGGCTGTTCTTTTGACGTTATAACGGAAAATTCATGATGGAATTGGTATATTATATTTCGACGCAATTCGGAACGATCATTATCAGAAGGAAATAATCATGTGTAATTGCAGTAATCTCAAAGGACTTGTTTTTTTTATTTTATCCGCGGTGTTTTTTACAGGATTGAGTCAGGGTGCTGGTCAGGAAGAAAAATTTCTTTCCGACAATTCAAAAAAGTTCGCGGTTGAAACGGTTAAAGGCGTTCCGATGATCACCATCGACGGACAGCCAGTTCGCGGACGGATCTTTTGGGGACGAACCGACTGCGGAAACTTAATTACAGCGGGACCAAAACGACAGACCATTGACTTTGAATACGTCCCTCGGATCGACGCCCAAAAAATCGGAACGATACATTTTCGATTCGGTAAAAATCCTGGAACAGTCGCTCTCGACGATTTTTCGATTATTGAAATGGGATCCGGTAAAAAAATCGCCGGCCCATATTCGTTCGATACAGAAAAAGATTTTACCGATCACTGGAAAGTTTTTCATACAAACGTCCAAAAGGTACCGGTCGCTGAAGCCGGAATCAAAACAGTCGGCAAAAACGATTCAAACAAGGAGCTTGTTTTAACAATTCTCAAGTCGGGAACGAGCGTCAAGCACGATTTTCATTTATATCATAAACATGAGCTTGATTTACGTCCGGACAAAAAATATCGCGTCCGATTTACGATAGCGTCCGATAAGCCGAGATCTGTTTCGATCGAATTTTACCGGCCGGAAAATCCCTATTTGAATTTGGAATCAAAGCGGATTGTTAAAAAACATCTTGTCCGGCAGGTTCAGCTGGCGGCGAACGCGGATGTTAATTTCATCTCGTTTCTGTTCCGCGACTGCTGGCCGCAGGAGGACGGAAGTTACGACTGGAGCATTTTGGACGAGATCTGCGATACGATTCTGGCCGCCAATCCGAAGGCGCTTCTTCTGCCCCGGCCCGGTATGAACGCGCCGAAATGGTGGCTTGATAAAAACCCGGAAGAACGGATGATTTGGAAGGACGTCAAACCGTTTCATCTGGAATTCGGCAATCAATGGGCCTCACCCGCGTCGTTAAAATATCGGAAGGCCGCCTGTGAGGCTCTTGCGGCCATGATCCGACATATGGAAGAAAAATACGGATCGTCCGTTGCCGGTTATCATCCTTACGGTCAGAACACCGGTGAATGGTTTACCGTCAATACCTGGGGAGCGGGTCTTTCCGGATTCGGAATTGCGGAAGGAAATTCCTGGCGTCGATGGCTTGGCGAAAAATACAGGACCGACACGGATCTTCAAAAAGCCTGGGGCAATTCCGGCGTTACGCTCCAAAGCGCCGTTGTTCCTTCCGCGGAGCTTCGACGAAAATCAATGTCCGCTCCTTTTCTTGATCCTGGAACTGATCCGGAACACCAGGCGCTTATTGATTTCAATCTCTGGACGCAAAAGGAGATGACCGACACCATTCTCGCGCTGGCCAAAACGATACGGGAAACAACCAACGGCAAAAAGCTGTCCCTCTTTTTTTACGGCTATTCGTTTGAGTTCAGCGGAGTTTCGAAAGGACCGGCCGCGTCCGCTCATTATAATTTACGCGCCCTGTTAAATTCTCCCGATATTGATCTGATCTGCTCGCCCATGTCGTATTCCGACCGGCAGCCCGGCGGGGGGGGATCCTGTATGCTGACCGCCGAAAGTGTTACCGCGGCCGGAAAGATCTATTTGTATGAAGACGACACACGAACCTGTTTGGCCCAAGGGAGTAATTCTCCCGGGAGTGAAAGCGGATCGGATTCACTGCTCGAAACTCAAAATCTCCTCCTGCGCAACACGGCCGAAAGCGCGGTCAGAAATTTTTCCGCTTGGTGGATGGATCTCGGAGGGACCGGATGGTTCGAAGACGCCAGACTTTGGGATGTTATGTGTCAGATCAAAAATACGGACGAGTATTTTATAAATAATCCTGTTCCCTATCGGCCGGAGATCGGTGTTTTTCTGGACGAAGGATCGGTTTTAAAAATTTCCGCTGGCAAATATTCTTCCAAAATGATCGGATTGCTTCGACAGCCGTTAAACAGACTCGGGACGTCTTACGGTCAGTATCTGCTCGACGATTTGACTTCCGGACGGATCGGCGCGCCGAAACTTTCTCTTGTTTTGAATCCGAAATGTCTTTCTGACGAACAGCTTCGGATCATTCGCGAAAAAACGAAAGGCGCTTCTCTCCTTTTTGTCGATTTGAACGGCTTGGGGGAAGATACACTCCGGCAGGCGGCGAAAAAAGCCAAGGTTCATCTTTATACCGATGTGTCCTGTAATGTTTGGGCAAACGGACCTTACGCGGTTCTGCATGCCGCGCAAGACGGAACTGTTCATTTTACCGCGCGTCATGACAATTCGATTTATGACGCGATTACCGGAAAAAAACTTTCGGATAACGGACATTTGACCCTGGATCTCAAAAAAGGGGAAACAAAAGTTTTGTTTGAACAATAATCACCCGCACTTGAAAGACAAGCCATATTATCTGAAAAAAACTTCATCTGATCCGCGACGGAAACAGAGTGAAAACGGTCAAGACTGTATGCCTGACAAGATCGCGCTGGTGTTTTCGGAAAAGATCCCGTTTTTAAAATGGTTTGCGAAGTCATGATGAGATCATGTTTTTTATTACCAGAGATCCGATGATGAGATCACCGCGGAACCTCAGGAAGGTTTGAATAATAATCACCCGCTCTTGAAAGACAAGCCATTTATTATCTGAAAAAAACTTCATCTGATCCGCGACGGAAACAGAGTGAAAACGGTCAAGACTGTATGCCTGACAAGATCGCGCTGGTGTTTTCGGAAAAGATCCCGTTTTTAAAATGGTTTGCGAAGTCATGATGAGATCATGTTTTTTGTCACCTGAGGTCCGATGATGAGATCACCGCGGAACCTCAGGAAGGTTTGAACAATAAAATCAGAAATTGAAATCGTATGTCCCATGTTTTTATACGCTTCGTTTATTTTAAATTTTCCGTCATTTGCGCCGATTGACTGCGTGAATCGGCGGTTCTTTTGACATTATAACGGAAAATTCATGATGGAATCGGTATAATTGAAAAACACGCCTTTCATTCGATATAATTTGAGACATCCCAAATGACGGAAGAATCCGGGGTATTATTTTGATCGAACGATATAATTTTCAGTCTGACCGCCTAATTGATAAAAAAATATCTATTTTTTGATAATATCTACCATTCTTTATTGACATTCTGTTTTTAGATGTTATATTATATATATTAATATCAATATATTTTTATCGAATTATTGTGTTTTTCTCTTTTTGTCAGAATAATTTTTCAATAAAATGATATTGAAACATATAAGAGGATAAAAAATGAGCGGAAAGAAAATCGTCATTTGTATGGGGAGTTCTTGTTATACCCGGGGCAATGCCCGCAACGTCGAACTGGCGGAAAAATTTCTTGAAGAACATGGACTGAACGAAAACGCGGAATTGGAAGTCGATGTTTGCGGCGGTCTCTGCACAGAAAACTGTTTGAACGGTCCGATTGTTCTGATCGACGGAACTGTATATAAACATGTCGATGAAGGACTTCTTCTTGATCTTTTGAACGCCAATATTTCATCCGCGAAAAACAAGGAAGCAGCAAGGTGAAAAATGGAACAGTCAATCCCTGTTTTTACAACGGAAAATGAATGTCAGGACTGTTATAAATGCGTTCGACATTGTCATTGCAAGGCGATTCGAATCGTCAACGGCAAGGCCTCGGTCATTCCTGAGGCTTGTGTCAGCTGCGGCCAATGCGTCAGGATCTGTCCGGCGCACGCGAAAAAAATAAGATCAGATCTGAATCGGCTCCGTTTTTTACTTGGCGGCAAAGAACGGATCTTTGCATCCATTGCGCCGAGTTACGTTGGATATTTTCCGGAGATCAATATTGATCTGCTTGCGGAAGCGCTTAAAAAGGCGGGGTTCGAAGGAGTCAGCGAAACAGCGTTGGGAGCAGAGGCCGTCAGTGCCGAAACTTGCGATTATCTCCGAAAAACCTCCGCTCCGCTGGTGATTTCAAGTGCCTGTCCGGCTGTCGCCGATTATATCAGAAAATATAAACCGCAATACACTTCCTGCCTGATCCCGTTTTCATCGCCGGTTCTTTCGCATTGCCGAATGTTGCGGAAAGAATTCGGAAACGATATAAAAGTTGTTTTTTTCGGGCCTTGCGCCGCCAAAAAAAATGAATCGGATCGAAATCAGGGACTTTTCGATCTCGCGCTGACGTTTGCCGATCTTGAAGATCTGCTTGAAGATCACGGGATCACGATCCGGTCCTCCGCAGTCCGAAAAACAATTTATTCCGAACACAAAAAAACGAACATCCGTCAAGGATTTTTCGCGCAGAATAACAATGTCCGTTCCGCAGACAGTGCCGATCAAAATACGGAGGAGAAATCGAAACCGGATCAGACTCAACTCCCTTGCGGATCTGTTTGGGGGCAGCCGGAGGAAGGACGTTTTTACTCAATCGAAGGGGGAATGAACGACACGCTTCGGGACGGCAATCCCCAAATCCGTTACATTGCCGTTTCCGGTCTGGACAATCTTGCCCGACTCTTACACCGTTTTCACTTGAGCCATTCTCCTGATATTCCGGAAACGGATCCGAACGATGATGCCGGAAACAATATGCAGAAAATTTCAAATATAGGATCGGCAAAGGCACTCCGGGAAACGTCCGGGAACAGAACGATTTTTTTGGAAGCGCTCGCCTGTCCGGGAGGATGCGTAAGCGGACCGGTCATGCCGGCGGAAGCATCGGCGCTGGAGGTTCTTTTTCAAACCGACCGGATCAGCAGAACAGGAACCAGCGCGGGCAAACGTCCCGAAGTTCCGATAGACCGGGAATATCGGGAAGACGCGCTGGCCGAATGGATCCCGACCGAACCGGAAATTGAGCAGGCACTGGCCCGAGTCGGCAAATACGGCAAAGCGGACGAACTGAACTGCGGAGCCTGCGGATACAATACCTGTCGGGATTTTGCGCGCGCTCTTCTTCAAAACAAGGCGGAAGAAGCGATGTGTCATAATTATCTGCGCAAAAATTATCAGCGAACCAGTAATGCCCTGATAAAATATATACCGGCGGGAGTCGTTATCGTCGACGAGCATCTTCAGATCACCGAATGCAATCGTTTTTTTGCGGAACTGACCGGCGATACGGTCGTTTTTGATTCGCTCGGGAATTTGGACTCGATTTCCATTCAGGTATATCTGCCGGAATACGCCGATCTTTTCGCCAGTGTTCTGGAGAATGGCGGCGAGATCGAAAAATACAATCAGAACTATCAGGACAAGATCATTAATTTAAGTGTTTTCACCATTGCGCGGGGAAAATATGCCGGAGCGGTCATTACCGATGTTACCCGAAAGGAATTTCAGCGGGAACAGATCGCCGCCAAGGCCCGGGAAGTAATTCAGAAAAATGTACTGACCGTTCAGAAGGTGGCCCGACTGTTCGGCGAACATATTGCCGAAACGGAGATCATGCTTCATGAAATCGCCGGATCTTATGAGGCGGGAAACGGAGAAGCGCATGAATGACGATCTTTTTGTCGAAATGGAGTACAAGCAATACACGAAATACGGACAGGCGGCTTGCGGTGACGACATCCAGCTTCAAACGCTGGAAAATGAAAATCGAAGCCTGGCCGTTTTATCCGACGGACTCGGAAGCGGCGTCAAAGCGCTTGTTCCGGCCAATATGACAACGACAATGGCCTTGAGCTTTCTCCGTTCCAATATTGATCTGCTTACTTCGGTCGAGATCATAATGGATTCCCTGCCCGTTTGCGAAGTTCGAAAGATCAGTTACGCGACTTTTTCAATGGTTGATCTCCGCTTGGGGGGGATAACCCGGGTTGTCGAGATGGGCAATCCGCGTTATATTCATTTACGCGGAGAACAGGAGATCCCGGAGTTGCGGCATGAAACGCTTATTTCCAAACATTGGCCCGATCGGGAAGTCGAATGTTACGATCTGAAATTGGAGCCCGGCGATCGACTGATCGTCTGTTCCGACGGAATCACTCAATCGGGTCTCGGAACCAGTCAGTCCAAATACCGATTCGGCTGGAAACGGGCCGGTGAACTGGCGTTCGCAAAAGACCTCGTTCGGCGCAAGCCTGATATTTCCGCCAGGGATCTAGCCCGATCCATTGCGGGAAAAGCCTTTGAAATTACCGGAAGAAAATGCGTTGACGATATTTCCTGTCTTGTTATTTACATGCGTAAACCAAGAGTTTTACGAATTCTGACCGGTCCTCCGTTTTATAAAGAACATGACCATGAATTTGCTGAACAAGCGTCATTGGGAGAAAAGAATACGGTGATCTGCGGCGGAACGACCGCGAATATTCTCGCCCGGGAATTTCGCCGGGAGGTTGAATTCGATTTAAAACTTTGCCGGATCGCGGGCGAACTTCCTCCTCCGGCCGTTTTGCCCGGTATCGGACTGGTTACCGAAGGTATTTTAACACTTTCAAAGATCTGTCACGCGTTGGAAGACGGCGAGTCGGCGGATGATCTTCCTTTAGCCGCCCGGGAAATCGTCTTTCGCATGATGGATCATGACCGGATCGAATTCGTCGTCGGCACCAAAGTCAACGAAGCGCATCAGGATCCGACCTTGCCGCAGGAGCTTGAACTCCGTCGCGGAACCGTTCGGAGAATAGCCGCCGCGTTGGAAAACAAATACAGAAAAAAAATCAGAATCAATTATTATTAGAACCCAATTTTAACCAATTCAATTATTTTTTCTTTGGGATCGGTTTTCGAAATCGACCGGACATACATCTGACATCGAAGCAGAAAAATATACCGATGAAATTTTCGACCCAGCGTCAAAAGAACCGGCGAACTCCGAAGTCAATCGGCGAAAACACAAAAAATTAAAAATGAGTGCAGAATAAACAGAGACAAAAAAGAAAAAATAATCGGCATATTGCGCTGGAAAGCATTATTAAAAGAGGTCGAAACAATGAAAATGAAACTTGACATCTGCTGCGGAACGGCTTGCTATCTTCTTGGAGCGGGAAAATTAATGACGATCGAAAGAGATCTTCCGGATCAATGGCGGGACAAGATCGAGATCCGGATCTGTCCCTGTCTGAATCTTTGCATGTCGGAAGATCTTGAAGGCGCGCCGTTTGTCCGTTTGGACGGCGAGATCATCTCCAAGGCGACTCCGGAAAAAATAATGGATCGAATACGGGAAAAACTGGAGGGAGCCAAAAATGATTAACGGAGCCCAATATATTCGGCGCGAACTTTTGATCCGGCTTGTCCGGGCGTTCGACAGCGGAAATTTGGAAGACGAACTTGATCGAATTCCTGTCCGAATGAGACCGAAAGAGGGTCCATCCAGTCGATGCTGCGTTTATCATGACCGGGCGGTTCTTCGCTATCGCTTAATGAATCTTCTTGGTTTTTCCTGCGAAGAGGAGACGGACGAAACGCGGCCGCTGGCCTCCTATTACCGGGAAGCGTCAGAACGAACCGTTCCGCGCGGAGAAAATCCGTTATCCGTTTGTTCCGCCGGATGTTCCGCCTGTCCAGACGCAAAGATCACCGTAACCGGCAACTGCCGCGGCTGTTTTGCGAGACCCTGTATGTATAATTGTCCCAAACAGGCAATCGCCATTGTCAATCAAACGGCATCGGTCGATTATTCCAAATGCGTCAAATGCGGAAAATGCCTGTCCGTCTGCCCGTTTCATGCGATAGTCAAAACAACCGTTCCCTGCGAAGAAGCCTGTCCTGTCGGAGCGATCAGGAAAGATGATTCAGGACGCGCGGCCATTGATTTCGATCGATGTATTTATTGCGGCAAGTGTTTCGCCGCCTGTCCGTTCAGCGCGGTAATGGAACGTTCGCAAATCATCGACGTTCTGACCGCAATGAAAAAAGGGGAAAAGCTGATCGCACTTGTCGCGCCCTCTGCTTCCTCCCAATTTCCCGGATCAATCGAACAGCTGTTTACCGCAATATCAAAAGTCGGTTTCGATGATGTTTGCGAAGTCGCGCTCGGCGCTGAAAAAACAACAGAAAACGAAGCCAGGGAATTTCAAGAGAAAATGGCGCAAAAGCAGCCGCTAATGACGACCTCCTGCTGTCCGGCTTATGTCGAACTTGTTCGAAAGCATTTTCCGAAATTTTCGCAATATGTCTCGACAACCCCAAGTCCGATGATCTTCGCGGCAGAGATCGCGCGGGAAAAATATCCGGACGCCAAGGTCGTTTTTATCGGTCCCTGCGTTGCAAAACGGGTTGAGGCAATGCGTAAGGGGGTCGATTATGTTCTCAGTTTCGAAGAATTGGGGGCGATTTTAGCGGGGCGCCGGATCGACGTTATCGCCTGCTCTCCCTGGCCTTTACCCCGACCGGCGTCCGTCAACGCACGAAATTTTTCCAAAAACTGCGGGGTTACCAAAGCCGTTTTAGACGAAACAGAGGGCTTTGACGCTTCTTTTCAGCTGGAAGCGAAATTTATCAACGGACTTGACAAAAAATCTCTTCCGCTGCTGAAAATGTATGCCTCCGGAAAAGTTCCCCTGAATTTTTTGGAAGTCATGTCCTGCGAAGGCGGCTGCGTCAATGGCCCGACCTCACTGGTCAAAGACTGCTGAATTCCGTTTATGTCGTATTTCAGCAACGGACTTGACAAAGATCTCTTCCGCTGCTGAAAACGGATGCCTCCGGAAAAGTTCCCCTGAATTTTTTGGATGTCATGTCCTGCGAAGGCGGCTGCGTCAATGGCCCGACCTCACTGGTCAAAGACT
>CAZZEF010000043.1:0-3611 GCA_964652875.1 uncultured Planctomycetaceae bacterium | reverse complement strand
CTCTTCCGCTGCTGAAAACGGATGCCTCCGGAAAAGTTCCCCTGAATTTTTTGGAAGTCATGTCCTGCGAAGGCGGCTGCGTCAATGGCCCGACCTCACTGGTCAAAGACTGCTGAATTCCGTTTATGTCGTATTTCAGCAACGGACTTGACAAAGATCTCTTCCGCTGCTGAAAACGGATGCCTCCGGAAAAGTTCCCCTGAATTTTTTGGATGTCATGTCCTGCGAAGGCGGCTGCGGCAATGGCCCGAACTCACTGGTCAAAGACTGCTGAATTCCGTTTATGTCGTATTTCAGATCTTTTTTCGGCGGTAAAAGAATATTTTACCGAACTCTTATTTAAATTTTCCGCCAAAGGATCCTCCCAACGATTCTTCCGATATTGAAACAGGCAGAAACCGGCGCAAGAGAATATTGGCATTATTCTAAATTTTCCGCTATTTCTTCTAATTGACTTTGGAAACCGGCTGTTTTTGATGCGGGGACGAAAAAAACATCAAGAAACGATAAAGCACCGATTCGTTTAAACCGATTGCGTCAGGCACGAAAATTTTTGCCCGTCAAAACACAATCGGTAAAACGCTCATTGAAGACCATCAGGGTGAAACGGACGAACTATTGTCTTGCGCGTTGGCCGGTTTGAGCAGTCGATCAGGAGCCGATCCGATCAGCGACGGAATACCGGTAAGAAAAACAGAGCAAATTGTAAAGGGACGTTCCTTGGTCCGTTCCAGTGTAAACGACCAAACACCGCAAGCAGGCATCGACGAATCGCCGGAAAACCAGCTTTCATTTTTATTGATCGAATCTTTGGACCAAACCTGTTTTCCCGACGGATCATAAATCGCCGCTTTAACCGGCGAATAATCGGATCCGACAATTTTGACTCCGAACTGTTTCGATCCTTCGGGCACATAAAAATAATATCGGCCCGGCCCGCGGACGATCTCAACCGCAGGCAAGAAAGAGACGGTGATCGGAATATTCGACCGGGTAATTCCCAAAATATGATTTCCTTTATTTGGAATAATCGACCAGATCCCCGTCTCTTTCGGTATCCAGCGAATTTCATTTTCTTCGTTCAACGTTGCTTTGATCTTAAAAGTACTCCTTTTTCCTGTCGGAGAGGTCAAACGCAGTGTTACTTCCTTAACTGGCTGAATGCCGAACCGGAACTGCTGAATACCGAAGACAGCTTCTTTCCCTTTTTGCGCGTAACAAAGGAACTGACGGGGAACCTTGACAGGAAGAACGGCTTTGGGATATTGGCTTGACTCAAAGCCGGGCGCGTTTGAATCGACCGGAACGAGTTTGATATTTTTCTCATTTGGTTTTTTACTGTTAATAACGGCTTTATCATCAGCGGTGTTTGAAACACCGATCAGAGCGGGATCAATCAGCGGAAGCCGGGGCGAGTCAGAGGCGGGACAATTTTCAGCGCACCATTTTGAATTCAGTTCCGTTTTGCTTTCGACCCCGTTTTGATCTATTTGAAAATGTCCGCGAAGATCTTGAGCGCCGAATTCGTAAACCGATTCATCGCTAAACGAAATAAAGGGATGGTCCGACTTATATCGAATTCGAAATGTTCCGAAATCAATATTTCCGAATACCGTTTCATCCTGATCAAGAGTTCGCAGACGAAGCGGCGACGCGTTCCAGGCTTTTGCTTTGGTGTCCGGCTCATTCAGCCGCCAGTTTAAAACCGTGTTTTCGAAAACAATAGCAGGACCGTGAACCGGTTTACCGGTGATCTGGATCCCTCCCCCATCATTATCAAAAAGACAATTTTTAAAATAAAAAGATCCGTCAAGCATTCCGCGCTTTCTGTTTTTGGTTGTCAGCGCGACAGATGCGCCCCGATTGTTCCTCGAAACACATTGGTCAAGTATAAAAGAGACCGGTATTCCCGAATCGTTCATGTTCACCAAATAAAAATCATAACCGCTTCCGTTGTTGTTTTCGGAAACGCACCTGCGCATGACAACATTGACAAGATAATGCAGCGGAATATCAGGCTCAAAATCAATTCCTGCCTGGGGAGCCGTTCCGGAAGTGTTTTTCAAAACGGTGTCTTCGATAAGCAGATTGACGGAACTTCCGACGGAAATTCCCTGCCGGTGATTGGCATCACAAACAACGTTCTTAACGACGATATTTTCACATTGACGATTACCCCCTTTTTCGCCGCCAATACAAATCCCATCTCCGCCCGACTCGGTCAAAAGCAGGTTTTCTATTCGGACATTTTTCGACGACCGGAGCAGAATGCAATGCCGCCATTCCGCCTTGGAATACGCGCCGGATTGATAATCCGCTTTTCTCATTCGAAGCACAGCGCCTTTTCCTTCTCCCCGGACGACAACATCGGTCTTATCCTTAACGGTAAAAAGAGCATCAGTCGGCGCATGAAATTCATTCTTTTTGGCAAGGATCTCAACCCCTTCTTCAAGAATGATCTCCTGCCGCGATTCCAAAAAGATCGGACGAACAATCCAGGGACCGCTTTGCCGATCGATCACCAACTTGCGAACGCCGGACCGAATCGCCGACTGAAGCATTTCTGTCGAGTCTTCCGGATCGTATCCCCACCAGGAAGCGAACGCTTGCTCAACGCCGCCCCGTTTCACCTCTTCGATTTTTTTTAAATCAGACAAAACCGCCGTTCCGTTCTGTTTTTGTTTTACTTTTTTTTCAAATACCCGGTCTTCCTTCGCAGATTTCTTTGGGGAATTGGAAATTTCCGCCTTGACCGTCTTGTTTTCATCTTTCGTTTTCTGTTTGCTTACATTGGAGAAATTCTGTTTATTTTCCTTTTTCGTCAAATGTCCGCTGACAGAAGACGCTGTTCCGAAACCGGTCTTTTGCTGATCCTCCGAAAACAGAAACGGAACTGAAAAAACAACCCAAAACGCAGTCAAAAAAATCGAATAAAATTTACTCATCCCGACTCCTGAAAAAATAAATGAACATCGTTATTACGGATCCGCTTTGAACTTTCGGCTCTTATTATATAATTTTTATAAACGATCTTCAACGGAATAAAGACAGAAACAATACAAATAAACTGATCGACAATGCGGAACTCCTTTTTTTCGTTTCGCGGACAGAAAATTCCCCAAGCGGAAACTGTCCGGAAAAGCCTTTAACCGACGGTCGTAAAGCAACTCAAAAAGAAATACCAATATTTAAATAAACATTGATTCATACCTGTTTTATTTATACTGCCGACATTTGAAATTTTCCGTCCTCTCTCCCAATTACCTTCATAAATCAGGAGGTTTTTCGACTTCGTTCCGGAAAATTCATAATGGAATCGATATAACATCGAAAGGGCAGCCAATCGCGCAATCAATCGGCGCCCATCGCGAAATATTAAAATGCAGACGACATAAATATTTCAATATAATTTTATTCAAAGAATCGTTTATTTTTTTCTTGAACAAAGAGAATTGGTAATATCGATCAGAAGTTTGGCGGCGGGCGATTCCTGATCAAAAGGGCGAAGTGCGTCGATTGCCTGATTAACGCAATCGCGGGCCATCTGTCGGCTTTTATCAAGTCCCCAAAGAGAGACGTAAGTCAGTTTTCCTTCTTCTTCATCTTTTCCG
>CAZZEF010000042.1:22187-24948 GCA_964652875.1 uncultured Planctomycetaceae bacterium | reverse complement strand
TGTGTTTTTGTTTTTTTGGGGGTATGTCTGAAACCTAGCAAAGGATGTATTATGAATAAAATCATTTTTGTTGTCGGCCTGATGTTTTGGGCGTTGTCGGCCGCCGCCGCCGTGAATCCCGCCGCGGATTTGAAGGCGCTGCGCACGGGCGCGGCGGACAACCCCGTTAAAATCTATGTCTTTTCGTCTTTCTCGTGCCCGCACTGCGGCCTGTTCCACCGGAATGTCCTGCCCGCGCTGAAAGAAAAATTCGCCGAAACAATTTCACCGGAAGCGATCTTGTTCAACGATCCCTGACAGCTTTGTGACCCGGTTTGAAGATGCCAGTTTTGAATATCGACGTTTTCAAGCGGGGTAAACTGTGATCGAATTGTTTCCGGCGACTCGTCAAGGATACCTTTGATCCCTTGCGCGTTAATCGGAAGCGTCGACATAAAAACAGTTATAACGATGGCCGCAAGTAAAAGCGGTCTTCCAAAGAATTTTTTCATTTTTTGTCCTGATCGTTTGACAATAAAATTAAATAGGGGTAAAAACAGTGAACGCTTAAACGGAAAGATCTCATATCGGCCGGGGAAAGTTTTTCTCTGTTCTCAAGCAAATCCGACAAAATCCGTTTAAAAATACGATGCCTGAGTGCGTCGCATTTTTAAGTCCGGCCGCGTCGATATGATATTAAAATTTCATTATAAATAACATCCCAGTCAAAGTCAATAAACGAACACCGCAAGAAATTTATTTTATACCGACCATATTAAATTTTCGCAATTACCGCCAATTGATTTTGAGGTTCGATTGTTATTTTGTCGCTGAAACAAAATTTTATAATAAAACCGATCTGTAACATACGGTTATTGTCCGCAATAAAATTTCGGGGATTACGAAAAATTTTTCGACAGATCCCGATAACTTTTTAAAATGAATAACTCATTCCCGATTCGAAAATTTTTCAAAATTGTTATCCATCAAGCAGTTCTGACAATATTTCAAAAAAGCAGACTGACGAGAAAACTTTTCCCCCCCTGCTGGACGTTCCCGGTTCAATTTGGTAGAATATAATGAATGTTTTAACGGTTTCGTGAACAGGAAATGCAATAATTCCGGTCGGGCGCTTTGCGGTCAGAAAAAGTTTCATGATTAACGATTGACGAAAAAATATCCAAAAGCCGTCATTTAATATTACAGAAATTTAATAAATGGCCGTTAATTCCGCAGTTTTGGAAAAGTATTTCGGTTTTACGAAGGGATATTTTGGTTCTCTTCAGCATAAGAAAAAAGGGAGAGCAATAGAATGCAGTATACTCATGAAGTGGAACAGATGACCTGTGTCGCGAAAGGGCCCAAGCATGGTCCGGCCCCGATTCCGGAAGAAGGCCGCTGGGTTCAGGCGACGCAAATTTCCGACATTTCCGGATTCACTCACGGAATTGGCTGGTGCGCACCGCAGCAGGGAGCCTGTAAGCTTTCGCTGAACGTAAAGAATGGAATTATTGAAGAAGCGCTTGTTGAAACGCTTGGCTGCTCCGGCATGACGCACTCGGCAGCAATGGCGGCGGAAATTTTGGCGGGCAAGACACTTCTTGAGGCTCTTAATACGGATCTGGTTTGTGACGCGATTAATACCGCGATGCGCGAACTTTTCCTTCAGATCGTCTATGGCCGAACGCAATCGGCGTTTTCGGAAGACGGACTCCCGGTTGGGGCAGGAATGGAAGATCTTGGCAAGGGACTCCGGTCTCAAATCGGAACAATGTTCAGCACCAAGGCCAAAGGTCCCCGATATCTGGAAATGGCCGAAGGTTACGTTCTCAAGATCGGACTTGACGCCGACAATGAAATTATCGGTTATCAATTCATTAATCTTGGCAAAATGATGGACGCGATTAAAAAGGGCGTCGATCCGAAAGAAGCTTACGAAAAGAACGTTGGTCAATACGGCCGGTTCAGTGAAGCGGTCAAAGTGATTGATCCTCGCAAGGAATAATATCTTCATCAACAGAATCCAAAGGCTATAAAAGGTGATATAATGGTACAATTTGAAAGTTATGCTCGCAGAATCGGTCAGATCGAACCGGTTCTAAAACAGTACGGATTCGCCGACCTCGAAGCGGCCCGTGATTTCTGCCTTGAGAAAGGTGTTGATGCCGGCAGTATCGTTCGTTCGATTCAGCCGATCGCGTTCGACAACGCGGTTTGGGCCTATACGCTCGGAGCCGCTATCGCTCTGAAAAAGGACAGCAAGAAAGCCGCAAGCGCCGCCGAAGCAATCGGAGAAGGCCTGCAGGCGTTCTGTATTCCCGGATCTGTTGCCGATCAGCGCAAAGTCGGACTCGGACACGGAAATTTGGGGGCCATGCTTCTTCGCGAAGAAACCGGCTGCTTCTGTTTCCTGGCGGGGCATGAATCGTTCGCCGCCGCTGAAGGCGCAATTGGAATCGCCCGAACCGCCAATAAAGTTCGAACAAAACCGCTCAAGGTCATTCTCAACGGTCTCGGAAAAGACGCCGCAATGATCATCAGCCGAATCAATGGTTTTACTTATGTTCAAACCAAATACGATTACGCCACCGGTAATCTGACCATCGTTCGCGAACAGGCTTATTCTGACGGCGACCGTTCCAAAGTCCGCTGCTTTGGTGCCGATGACGTTTCCGAAGGCGTCGCAATCATGCGGCATGAAGACGTTGACGTCTCAATCACCGGAAACTCAACCAACCCGACCCGATTCCAGCATCCGGTCGCCGGAACCTATAAAAAATGG
>CAZZEF010000042.1:14681-22177 GCA_964652875.1 uncultured Planctomycetaceae bacterium | reverse complement strand
ATTTCTCCGTCGCTTCCGGCGGAGGAACCGGCCGAACGCTTCATCCGGACAACATGGCCGCCGGTCCCGCCTCTTACGGTATGACCGACACAATGGGCCGTATGCATTCCGACGCGCAATTCGCCGGTTCGTCTTCCGTTCCCGCGCACGTTGAAATGATGGGACTGATCGGAATGGGCAATAACCCGATGGTCGGTGCAACCGTCGCCATTGCCGTTGCCTGCGAACAGGCCATGAATAAATAAAATTCGCGAATTCGTTGAATTCGACACCTGTATTTTAAATCCCCGGTTCCTGTCCATTTGATTTAACTCTTTCTTTAGATCTTTGGACAAGAGCCGGGGATTTTTTACTATTTGAAATTTATCGCAAATTCCTCTAACCGCTTAATACTTTACTGGATCAAGAGGAAGTGCGTACTGGCGGTCAAACCGCGAACGTCTTCCGTTTCAAGGAAAACGCGGATCGGACGGACGGCGATTTCTTTCGGTAATAAAACGCTTACGGACGAGTCGGAAATTTTTGCCGGAATCGATTTCCATTGGCGGATCTGCCATTGAACAGATCCTTGGGCCGTTTTCGAAAATCCGCCCGGGTCGGCGGTATACCAAAGTTTACCGACAACCGGTTTCGTTCCGTATTTAAATTCAGCGGAAAATTCAATTCCCTGATCCGTATCCTTTCTAACCAGCGGGGTTAAACAGGGCGGCGGAGTCTCCGAACGCAAAACGGAATCAATGTAAGCCCGTATTTCTTTCGGAATCCAGCCATGATGATGCGAATGCGGCATTGCCGGACGCAAACGAACATCAGCCCCCGGAACTTTTTCCCAACTTGATCGCGCGATTTCCAGCGGATAGGCAAAGTCATCCGTTCCATCAACAAAAAACATTCGGCATTGCGCTCGATCGACATAAGAATTCGGATCGAACAGCTCGATCCATTTTCGAACCTGTTCAGAAGATTTTTTCTTTTTCCAGGGAGACCAGACACCGTCGAGTATTTGTCCGCACCCGTAAACAGGAACAACAACGTTAAAACGGCGGTCAATACCGGCGATCATTGTACTGAGATACCCTCCCCAGCTAATCCCTGTTGCCGCGGTTCGGGCCGGATCCGTTTCCGGAAGCGACCGGAGCAAAGAATGCGCATGCATAATCGCCGCAACCGCATGATAGGACCAGAAATTTTTATAATCGTTCGGATCATCTTTGAAATCGCGGAATTTATAAACGTCGCCCTGATCCGGCCCGCCGTCGGGAAGCCGTTTACGCGGCACCTTGCCTTCGGTCGTTTCGTCGGGAATGACATCGTTTCCGCTCAGATCCATCGCAATGGCGGTGTATCCCCGGGCCGCCCAAAGTTCGGACCAGTAACTGAACGCCGTTCCGCCTCCTCCGTGTATCAAAACAATTCCCGGATAGCGTCCGTTCTCTTTCGGCCGGGAATAAAACGCCATTACCCGGGTCTGCTTTCCGTTAAAGGGAACATTTTCATAATAGACGCGCCGAGTCAAAACTAATTTTTCCGTTCCCGAATCATCCTTGATCTTCTTTTCCGCAAACGGCCGCCAATCGGCTTTCGGCGCTTTATTAAGATCTTTTAGATCCCAAACCAATGCGGGATCCGTTGCCTGAACAATACTTGAAACAAGAAAAAACAGCAGTAACGCCGATAAACAAAAGTGTTTTTTCATTTTCTCTCCTTTGTTATTTTCCTCACTGGAATAAAAATCTTTACTGAAAAGATTTCGACCATTATACAATAAACATTTATCAAAGTCAAACCGGATCCGGGAACAGTGAATACGTTCGGCGTCTGCTTCCCAGTTTAAAATGATCCTCCTTTTTAACGGAAAGAGATCCGTATTTTAAATTCTCATGACATTCACCGGTCGCATCGTCGGTACGATTTTGTTTACGGAGAAATAATACCCCAAGAAACGGCAGATCAATTTTCGATCCGTTAATCCTGTTTTTTTACTGAATTTTCGTAAAGCGTCAAAAGAATTGCCGATTCCCAAGATCAATCGGGAAAAATCGGAGAAATTAAAATTGAGGACAATAATATACCGGGGCCATGATGAACTTTCCGTTATAACGTCAAAAGAGCCGCCAGTTCAAGTAGTCAATCGGCGGGAATGACGGAAATTTTAAAATAAGAACATTATAAATCTTTCGAACAAGCCTTAAACAAAAAATTGTCATGTTTTGATAATGAAAATTTAAACGGATCTGATATAATATAAACAGAATAAAGAGGAATCATCCGCTCGTATTGTAAACGATTTGGACCGGCTTCATGACAGACATTTCATTCCAACGCCAAAAACGGTCGATTTCCGATGCCGATCAGCGAAATTACTGAAAATTGTACCGGTTACAGTATGAAATTTCCGTTCCAAAGTTAAAAAACAGTCGGTTCACGAGATCAATCGGTCCAAAGGGCGAAAAATAAAAAATGGGAACAGTATAAAAAGATTTTTCGGAAAAAACAAAAACAAATCAGAAAGGATTAATATAACATGATGGAAACAAGATCATTCAAAGGAACCGGTGAAAAAACATCACTTTTGGGGTTCGGGACCATGCGTCTTCCTGTTCTAAACGAAACGGGAGATTCGGTCGACACGGAAAAAACAGCAAAAATGGTTGACGACGCAATTCAAAACGGAGTCAATTATTTTGATACCGCTCTCCCTTATCATGACGGCAAGTCGGAAACAGTGATCGGCAATATTCTTTCCGCCTATCCGCGCGACTCTTTTTATCTTGCGGATAAAATGCCGATCTGGATAGTCAAAACAGCGGACGATGTCGAACGGATCTTTCAAAAACAGCTTGAAAAATGCAAGGTTGAATATTTTGATTTTTACCTTCTTCATAATCTTTCGCTTCCGAAAATGCCGCGTATTGAGGCGGTAAAAGCGTATGAATATCTCGCCCGGCAGAAACAGGAAGGAAAAATTCGTCATCTCGGATTTTCTTTTCATGATACGCCGGACGCACTGAAACAAATCGCGGACCGTTACGATTGGGATTTCGCTCAAATCCAGCTTAATTATCTTGATTGGGATCTTCTCAACGCCAAAAGTCAATACGAGATCTTAACGGACCGAGATCTTCCGGTCGCTGTAATGGAACCTGTTCGCGGCGGAGCTTTGGCGACTTTATGCCCGCAAGCGCTTTCCATTTTAAAGGAAGCAGATCCCGAATCGACTCCCGCTTCCTGGGCCCTCCGCTTCGCCGCCTCCCTGCCAAATGTTTATACCGTTTTAAGCGGTATGAGCAATTCGGAGCAGGTAACCGACAATTTAAAAACTTTCAATAATTTCAAACCGTTTACCAAAGAAGATCAGGAAGTGATCAATAAGGTTCTTGACGCGTACCGAAAAGCATCTCCTGTCCCCTGCACTGCCTGCCGATATTGCATGGACTGCCCGAACGGTGTCGATATTCCTAAAAATTTCGCAATTTATAATCGTTTTCTGACTACTGAAAACTGGGTTGAGTTCATCAGTTCCTATTTCGTCCTTGAAGAAGAAAAACGAGCTTCTCAATGCGTTGGATGCGGGATCTGTCTGGAAAAATGTCCTCAAAAACTGAACATAACCGACCTCATGCCGAAAATAGAAGACGCTTTTCAGAAGGTCGAAAAGCCCGGTTGGTTCGCCTGATCCTCTGTTTCGGTTCCCTGCTCTTGCCAGAATATTCATCTGTTTTTGCGTGAACCGTCCAATTACAGCAAAGATCCTGATCTATGTAAAACTAAAATTTTATCGGAAGATCTCCCGATCGTCTTCAAATATCGGGAGATCTTTTTGACGGATCTGTTAAAATTCAAGACCGATTTTTACATTAAATGATCGTTGCCAGATAGAATATCGTCATAATGATGACGATGATCATTTTAACCTCCGGATAAAAAAATCGGCCTTTTCCTGATCGAAACATCAGATGAAACTGTCTGAGACGCAAGTAAAAAGACCTTCTCTTTTACGCTTAAAACATAAAAATTTTTCTCAATTTGTTAGGATAACAAATATTTTATTTCATATATCATATTGAATTTTAAATACTTACGATATTTACATCTTCTTTCTTTTTGAATAAAAACTTTTATTCTTTTATCTATTTACCGCCACTTGACACTTTTTATTATGTTGTTTATATTTTCTATGTATAACAGATTATATTGTTCGCAAAAGAAAGGATAGGTAAATGGAATGAAAAAGATAACTTTTTGTTTAATTTTCTGTTTATTCTCCCTTGTCTCCGCGCTGGCGCAGGATGCAACTGTCGAAAAGACACAAGCGGCCGCAAGGCAGAATTCCCCTAAAATCGTACTTGGGGAAAAAGTTCAAAAAATCGTCAATACAAAGTTCAAAAAATCGGAAGACCTTGAAAAAGAAATTTGCAAACTTCAACAGGACAAGCTGACGGACATGGATGTCGAAGCACTGAATGAAAAGATGTGTAAATACATTGACAAAGAAGAAGCGGAAAATGTTCGGTCACTGAACCGTTTTCGCCGGGCCTTTCGTCTTTTCCCCTGTCTGATTGATCTGGCTCTTTGTCGGGCGGCAAGAGGACACAGCTGCGATATGCGCCGTTACGGGTTCTTTTCCCATTCATCCGTTGTTTACGGAAAAGAAAGTCATGTAAGCCGGGCCCAACTGGAAGGGACAGATGCCTCGGCAGAAAATATTTATATGGGCTCTGCCAGCGGTGAAGGCGCTTCCGCCGCTTGGCAGGCAAGTAGCGGTCACAGCGCCAACATGCTCGGTCAATATCGCCGGGTCGGTATCGGACGCGATGACGGATATCATACCCAAATGTTCGGCTATTGATCCCTTCGGGAAATGTCCTCAATAAAAACAGATCGGTCCCATTTAATTTTTTCCTTTTAACGTCAAAAGAAGAACAGCCGTTTCTCAACATCAAACGGCGAATATAAAAGACATTCACGATTAATTTCCGTGAATGTCTTTTCTGTAATGATCCGTTTTTTATCTTGATTTTTATACTTTATCCAACTTGCGTTGTTATGCTGGTCTTTTCAATATAAAATTATAATCAATAAAGATTTCGCTTACAAAAAATCTTCATGTCGCATAATCCCGGACTCTTCTTCAACTTCGGCATGAGTTTGCCAGCGCCAGCGTCGGGGAGCCTGCTTTTTGATCTCTCTAACACCGTATCGCGGTGCTGTATCGATTTCCCAAAAAGTTTTTTCCAAAAGATATTCTTCTTTTTCAATAATCGGAGGTTTTTCCGGCTCCAAATAGAGCTTTCGCATGGAGGTGCGTTCCTTGTTGAAATCGCCTCCGCAAACACTGCAGGGTAACGTATTTTTGGGAGCCCGAACCGCATGACCGCAGCTCCGGCAAATGTATCTGTATTCCCAAGGACCGTATCCGAAATGTTTCTCTTTCATGAATCACAACCGTTTTATAACCATCTTTCCGATTTTTCGCCGGCCAGTCATCTGTTTACAACACAACAAATCAATTTCACCGAAAAAACCGAATCGCCCAATATTAATATTGTATAATTAGAAAAGATCACTTTTATTATAATTTGAAAAATCGTCTTTGTCAATGAGAAAAACAAACTCTTTCCGTTAACCTCTTATTTTTATATACCGATTCCATCATGAAATTTCCGTTTAACATCAAAAGAACAGCCGATTCACGCGGTTAATCGGCGGAGGGACGGAAAATTTAAAATAAAAGCAGTATAATAATTGTTATTAGCAGTTTTCTGGCTCGATAATATAAAATCGATTGACCAACAGAAAAAAACTTGTGTTCTTACTGATGAACCTGGCGTTAATGTTTTGTACGGATCAATAAAAAGGTCGGCTTCTCCCAAACAATTCTTTTCTGTTATCAAGAAAGATACCTTCATCTTCAAACTTAAAACAGGCGCCTGCTCCAATCGAAACAACGGAAATCGAAAATAATTCCAATTCCGATCATCGCGTCTGCGTTTGTTTCTGTTCGATCTTTTTTTCTTTCGAATCGGAACTGCCGGAAGATCTTACCGCGTCAATCGGCTTGTTCATCAGAGGAGAGATCTTTCTTGACGAACTTTTTTTCTCCGGGAATTTTCCGCTTTCCGCTTTTCCCATCTTGGCTTTTGAAACGCCGGCGTCTTTCTTTTCCTGATTTTCCTTCTCCTTTTTGGCTTCCTCTTCCATTTCCTGACGCACTGAATCCGGAATAATCATTCTGAAACTGTCAATAATATATTCATCAATTCCGTTAAACTGCTCCAATTGATCGGCACGAACCTCAAACATAATTGATGACTGACATCCTTCAGGAGATGTCAATAAATAATAGATCCATCGATAAGGCTGATCCTCATAATTGCCGTCAACAATAGCCGCGTAAACCAAATATCCAGCTTCATTAACAAATTGGGATGTCCGGGCAAACTTGCCAAATCGGTCCCCCAAGCCTTTTTCAAGTTCTTTCTTATAAAAATCGAGAGGAGGCATTTTGTCTCTCTCAACTCGGGGATTGGCATAAATACTGCATTGTCCAACCCCTTCCCCTTTTAAAACAAGACAAAGGGCCGAACTTGTTTTCGTGTCTTCGATCATTCGCCAGTGCCGGTCATAATAAAACGTCCAAGGTCCATTTTGTCCGTCATAAACAAGGCGCCGGTCAGGCGCGGCTTTAAGAAGTTCTTTTTGAACATCGTTCGTCAAAAGATCCGGTTTGGGAAGCGGCGCAATTTTAATTCGCAGAACTGCGGTCATGTCAATCGCGGGCTCAACAAGACTTTCAGTTCTGTTTTCGATAATTTTTATTCCAAGCCAGCTCATTCGATTGCGTTTTAAATCGAATTGATATTTCCCCTGAAGATCCGCGGAAACACTTGCCCCATAAAACGCCCCTTCCAAATTACTGGCTAAATCCTTGCCTTTTTCGTCCTTGCCCCCTTCAAGATAGAAGTCAACTTCGGCAATGTCGTCGATAATGGCGGTCAACGTAAATTTCAGGGTATTGTTTTCAACCGCTTCCAAATTGAGAAGCGCGGCCAGAACCTCATTTGAAACAACCCATTCATCGCCGAGCGAAACCTTTTTGTTCGGAAGCAATAGATCCAAAAGAAGCGTATTGCAGGCAAGATCGTTCAGCAGAAGATACTGATCACCTTTCATCGGTCCGCCCGGCGAATATATATCGATTTTTTTCCCATCAAATGAAGTGACAATATTTTTTCGCAATGAATCAAGTAAAGACCGGGTAATATTTTTATCGAGTTTTTGTTTCATACCCGCCTGGGTATATTGCCGGACACTTTTAAGCGATACAGAAGGCGAAACGTTGTACTCTTCCGTTCGTTCTTCATATCGGAACCCTGCTAAAATTTCCATTTTTGTCCCGGCTCCGCCCTGATTTTGCGCGACCTGAAGCATTCCGTTTCCCTCAATAACGGTTTCGACAAGATCAACGCTTCCCGCCGTTCTGGCTGACCGAAGAA
>CAZZEF010000042.1:4640-14671 GCA_964652875.1 uncultured Planctomycetaceae bacterium | reverse complement strand
ATGTTTTCGTATTCGCCGCCCGCGCCGGAGCTTGAGCCGCAAGACGCTGCGAAGGCAATGCCGAAGGGGTCGGTGCGCCCGGCCCCGATCCCAAAACACTCATGGGACGCCGCGATTGACCTTCCGCAAAATCGGTCAGAAAAACAACCGTCAGAAAAACGGCAAAAAGTATTACAACTATCCTGTTTTCACTGATCTGCCGTCTGCTTTTTATTTCTGTATTCACTTTAATTTTCATTTTCGTTTTTTATTTGTCTTCCTAAATACTCTCGACTCTTTGTTCCGTTTCAATTACATCTGCGGTATGGATAACATTCTCTTTTTTGACCGTTCCGTTACCAACAGATCGTCTTTGCCGCCTGCGATAAATAATTCCAATTTCTATCAAAAATTTTCCGCGACCTGTCTGACCCGTTTTGCAAACGATAAACACCGTTTAAAACCATCAAACAACAAAAGAGTTTATTCTGTCAATCAATATATTATACCGATTCCATTATAAATTTTCCGGAACGAAGCCGAAAAACCTCCCGATTTACGAAGGCAATCGGGAGAGAGGACGGAAAATTTCAAATGTCGGCAGTATAAAAGAAACGGACTCTTTTCAAAGTTCAATGATTGTATCTTATTTTTTCATTTTTAAAAATAGCATTTTCCAACTTTCCGCCTCTTTTTGAAAAAGATTCCGTTTACGATTGATTTCAACCGTTGTTCATAACTTCTTTGAGTCATCAGACTCGCCGACCGTCCGGATCTGATGTTTTGACACGAAACAAAATACAAAAGAAAAATTTATTTATACCGATTCCAGCATGAAAATTTTTTATAGCGTCAAAAGAACAGCCGATTCACACAGTCAATCGGCAGAGATGACAGAAATTTTAATATAAAAGCATACATAGCGGTTAAAATAAGAAAAAATACGGATTGTATTAAAATTTAAATTTTGTTATACTCCACTTAATTCGGTTTTAAGCGGACGAAAATAACGTTTGCTGTATTTTCAATCTTTCATTATGGAGTCACCTTTATGTTCAAAAAGTTCAAAACGCTTTTTCTGACGGGATTAATATTGCTTTGCTGCACCGGACTTTGGGCAGCGGATTCGTATAAACCAATTTTAACTGTTTCAGAGTCGGGATACGAAAAGACCTGGAACGATGTTGGACGGATCGCGGACGCAATGGGGTACGGCCTGTTCATCAAAACATTCGACGAAATCAAGACCAATATCGCCAAAGAAGGGGGACTTCAAACGAAAAAACCGATCGGCGTTGTTGTTCTTTCCGACGGTAAGGAAATTGTTCCTTTCTTTTTCGCGCCTATCGCTAAATTTCAGGATTTTGAATACCTTCATAATCTTATGGGCGAAAAACTGGAAAATAAAAAAGGAAAATTTTACTTTCATTATAATGATGACACAACGGTCGAACTTATTCAAAAGGGGGAATGGCTTTACGGAATCGCTCCGAAACAGGCCGACAAACTCCCCCAAGGCGACGACCCGTCCGTTTATTTGAACGGAATGGAAAAGAATTATCTGCTCTCGGCAACTGTTTACTGCGAAAATATTCCCGATGATCTCCTTGATCTCGCTTTAGCGCCGATCCGTCAGAATCTCGCGCTCGGTAACATTGGCAGTCAGCATAAACAGACTGAACTGACCGTTGAATATCTTCAAAAGACGCTTCGTAATATCCGGCTCTTTACTTACGGCATAAAAGTTGATTCGAAAAACAGTCTTGTTTCCGAAATAGACATTGATCTTAATCCGAATAACTCTTTTGCGGAAGTACTGAAAAATTATAAAAACGCCAAAACAAAATGGAACTTCATTTACAAACCGGAAAACGCCGTTTTGGGCCTTACGTCCATCAGCTGTTCGACTCCCGAATCAAGAGAGTTCACCGCCAAAAATTATCAGTACCAATTCGATAATTACCGCTCCGAAATATCCAAAACGATCGAAAACGAAACGGACCGTAAAGCCGTCAAAAAGATCCTGGACGATCTCCAAAAAATTGTTACCGATACGGTCAATCTTCCCGCAATGGGATCCGCTTTTATGCTGACTCCTGAACCGGCACTCCTTATCGGTTGCGATCTTGCCGACGGAGATCTTTTGATCAATGTTTTTCAGCAGCTCGCTGATTATTTTAAAAAGGAAAATAAAAATTTCATTGATTCCAATGTCAAAATCGCTTCGGAAGAGATCTCCGGCTACAAAATTTCTTCGCTGACTCTTACCGCCCAAGAGGCCGGAATTACTGAAGAGTGGGCTAAAAACAAAGGACTTTGTCTGATCGTCGGCGTTAAAAAGAACGCTATGATCGCACTGTTGAATTTGGATAAAAACAGCGCCGCCGCAAAATTTAAAGATCTGGCCGCCAACAAACTTAATGAAGCACCCCTGCCGGAAAAAATCGGATCGCTGTCGCTGGGAAATTTAGGGAAATTACTTGACATCGCCGGACCGGATGACAAAATGGACAAACAGTTTGTCGTGACAAGAAAATTCCTTAAACAGGCCGTTCCGAACGCGGCGTTCGTCTTTTCTCAAAACTGCGGCGAGAAAAAAATCGTCAGCAGTTTGACGATCAGCGCGGAATGCTTTAAACTGATCGGAGATATTATCCGCAATATTTCCGCCGGTCAAAACACCGCGCCCAAAGCTCCGAAAATAGACAAAAAAGAATTGGAACAGGCCGATAAACTGTTCGATTAAAATTCGAATATGAATTTTAAAAATCGGTTCAGACAGAAGCTGGTACTGAAACCGGCCTCTGATCCTATTTTCTTTTGCCTCGAATCCAGGATTGACCGGCCGATCCCGATGATGCGGTCGGTTTTTTCGTCGAAACTGATGATTCGCCGGTCGGATCCGGAAATACGGTTTCCTTGAACGGGGATGTTATTTCCGTTTCCCCGATCCGGTCGGGTACAAATACTTCTTTCATTTCGTTCGATCCCAAATCCCCGTTTCCTGCGGTTCTGTCCGTAAATTCTCTGTTTTGAACCGTTCGCTCTCCCGTTGTCCGATCTTTCAGTGATCGGGCTTCAAACTCATTATCAGAAAATTCCCGCTGGCCCGCCGTTCGACCGCCAAGTGATCTTTCACCTGCTGTCCGATCCGCGTAAGTTCGAGCTTCCGCTGTTCTGCCGTTAAACGTTCGGTCCGCGGCCGAACGTTCAGGAACTGTCCGACTCGCGCTTCCATTTATTCGACCAACCGTCTCTTCCGCACTCGCGGCATTATGTTTTCCCTGTTTCGATACCGCTCCTGTTGACCGCTGCATCGGCTGACGGCGCTGCTGAACCTGATGCCCGGAAAACGGCGTTGTCGGAACTCGGGTTATTACTTCCCGCTCCATCGGAGGAGAAAGTCCCAATGTCCGAACAAGCTCCCCAAACGAAAGTGTTTTTATCGACTCTTCTGCCCCTGTTTCGTTACCCCCCGGCATTATTCCCAAGTCCAATGAACCGGTCAGACCGAAAGATCCGGTCTGTTCTCCCGGATTACCGCCGAATCCTGTCTCGGATCTTTGAAGCGAGCCGACCAATTGACTCCCTGAATTCCGTTCGTCAATGTTTATTTTTTTATCTTCCCGTCCTTCCGACCAGATCCAAAACTCTTTACTCAACCGAAGTTCCTGAACATCATCAAGCGACATGAGAACAAGCGAAACCCGAATCGCCTTCGGAAGTCCACTTCGTTCAATACTGTCCCAACTGCTGAACCAGGATGTACCGTCAAAATAATCGAATCGGCAGTCGACCACTTCCGGCGCCCATAATGTTCCGTCCTCCGTTGACATGGCCAGCTCGGAAACCGTCAGCGGCAACGATCTTTTTTCTTGCGATTCATTTTGTCCTTCCGGATTGAAGTTCGTCGTCCCCGGAACACTGGAAACAAGTTCCGATCCCGACTGATCCGGCGGCGCTTGAAGAGATCCGATAAATTTTGAATCATTAACCGGATCTTCCGCGTCCGTAAACACTCCCGAGCCTGCCGCGTTTTCACTCGGTGTCTCAAAGTCAAGTTCTCGTCGGGACAGACCGAATTTTTCGACCAGTCCTCCTTCCGAGCCGGGAAGCGGCATCGCGTTTCCGGTTAACGGATCCAATTGCCCCAATCCTCCGGCTCCGGAATCAAGGCCAATATTCCCCCCAATATTTTCATCCCCCGGATTCGCGCTTATTCCCCCTGAACCGTTTTGTATCGGAGTTTGAAGCGAACCGACCATTTTCGAACCCTCTTGAAAATTCGAATCGGATGAAATTGTTTCGGAATCTTTTTGAGTCCGGACCCGACGCCCCGGCGGTATGAATTCATAATAAATTGTTTTCAATTCAGGGACCTGATGACGTATCCGAACATTTTTGTTCCCCTGCCCTGTCCCCTCTTCAGAAAAGGAATTACTCAAGCTGCCGGAAAATCCTGTATCCATCAAAGATCCGTTTGACTTCGTGTCTGTTCCCGGTGTTTTTTCTCCTGTTAATACGAACAAATTCGGCTGAACAACATCGATCTGCAAAGAAACCGCGTCGCCGCGAAGACCGAACCGCCGAACAAAAGACGATCCCGACTCACGAGCGGCCGCCGGATGAATCGGATCTTGTACCGCCGCTCCAAGATCATCATTAAGCATTTGAGAAATCGACCGAACAAGCTGAGACCGGCTGATCCTGTTTTCCGTTATAAGATATGTTCTTGAAAACATACCCAGCATACTCCAAAGCATACCAAGAATCGTTATGATCAGGCCAAGCGACAAAAGAATTTCGATAAGGGTAAAGCCAAAATGAATACGATGAATATAATTGTTTCTTGAAAAATTTTTTCGATTTTTCACCCAAACATCATCAAGCGATAAATTTTTTGGTGTCCGATCGGGACAACCGGAACGAAAACGGCTTTCAGTTTTCTGCTTCATTTTCATTCCCTCAATTAAAGCCGTTGGAACCGGATGATTCGAAAATATCGGTCGTTTCAATACGGTCGGGTACAAAGACATCCGGCAGCCCCCCCGAATCTGACGAACCTTCCGCAACGTCTTCCGCTCTTGTTCCTGATCCGAATGTTCCGTCCCCGATTCGTGCCTCAAGCATCATTTGATCTGTTTCCGACATTTTATCGGTATCAAAACCGGGCATCTCCGCTAACGGTTGGCCCGAAAGATGAATGCTTGACGTCTGCGCCCATTGTTTCAAAAAGATCCGACGGTTTGGGACCGGTATTCGGCCTGCGGTTTTATCTGATCCTGAACCAGCCGCACCATCCGAAAACGAATTGACCGCGCCATCGGTCTCAAAATTGTCATTAGCGTCCGTCAGTTCATATTTTTGTGCGTTCAAACAGATCTCCGTTATTCCCGGAAGCACTCCCTGTACGCAGGTGATTTGAATTTCCCAATCGGGAAAGCCGGGCATTGGAAACATTTGACGCGGAGTTATTGAAAGCGCTCCGGACAAGATACTGTCCAATGTGTTCCGACAGACGATCTGTACTTCCGTCTCTTCCTCACTATTGACTGTTTGCAGCATTGAAGATCGCATCAGACGGCCAATAACCGTCAAACTGAACATAAGAATAGCCAGCGAGACCAGTACTTCGATCAGCGTATAACCGTTTCCGATTCTGTTTCCTGCCGATTTCATAGGATCAATCTCCCCAGCATGGCGCTGGGCAACAGGGTATTGCAACCCAGCTAAATACGGAAAGTTAATGAAGTTGACGCGTTAATCCCCTCTTCGGTTCGCTCCCGTTGATCGTTTTTAACAAGTTAGCCAAAATCAACGGGAACGGAAATTCACAATCAGCGAGTTAGCGCTTATCTCTTCTCCGCAAGGCAAATAATTCATCTCGCGAAGGCGCGGAGAGAATCGGTTTATTTCGATAAAATTATAAACTTTGTTTATTGAAAGTTTATAATTTTCGTAAGACTGCCTTGCTCCCCTCGGCGAACCCTGCCCCCTGCGCTGGTACAATTTAATTAAAATAGGAGACAGCGTTAAGAAAGATTTTTAGTCCATCACCGGGAAGGCTTTCGCCCGGTTTGGCGGCTTTTCTTTCACGGGTCCATCGGGGATGCTGGGTACTATCGATATGACGTTCCGGGTGCGGCATGAGACCGAAAACGCGACCGGTACTATCGCAAACTCCTGCGGTATCCCGAACCGCTCCGTTCGGATTGTCTTCCGGAAGATAACGGAGTGCCAGTCGGCCCGCGTTTTCAAGCTGATCAAGTGTTTCTGTATCGCGGGCGGCGAATTTTCCTTCTGCGTGAGCGATTGGAAGATACATTGATTCGATTCCTTTGAGAAAAACGCAATTGGTTTTCGAATCAACATTAAGTCGACACCAGCGATCCGTATACATACCGGAATTATTCCAAGTCAAGGTTGCGGGCACGCCTTTCGGATCATCGGCAACCAAAATTCCTGATTTAACAAGAATTTGGAATCCGTTACAGATCCCGAGGATCAGTTTGCCCGCCTCACGAAAACGGGCAGTTGCCTCTGTTAAATGATGGCGGATCTGATTGGCCAGAACTCGTCCGGCGGCAATATCGTCGCCGTAACTAAATCCGCCGGGAAAGCAAAGGATCTGAAAATTGTCCATCAGATCCGGCTGTCCCAGCAGCTGATTGATATGGATCTGCTCCGTTTGCGCTCCAGCGCATTCAAAAGCATAAGCGGTCTCATTATTGCAGTTCGTTCCCGGAGCACGCAGTATTAAAACATTCGGTTTCATCGTTTTTATTCCATTCTGATTATTCTTTATTTATACCGGCTGCACTTTATTTTCCTGACCCGCATCAATATTCTGACAGCTGTTTTCTGATGCAGGATCCGCCGGTTGACAAAGCCGGCGTTTTATGAAAAAATAAAAATACTGGTTATTTAAGATATTCGCCCCCGAAATCGAGCGGCTTCTGCCAAACGGATTTTAATTCGCCAAGATCACGATGGATTAAGTCCTTTCCTTCGCGTCCGGTCATAACGATCTCATCGTTCCCTGTTACTTTACCGATCTGATAAACCGGAACATTTGCTTCCGCAAAGATCTTTTCCAAAGCGGCTGATTTTTCAGGAACAACTTCAAGCAGAAAACGACTGTTCGATTCACTGAACAGTTTAATAACATCTTGCAATCGATTTTCATCAATACCGGGAATATTCAGCATTCCCGGATCCTGATCCAGCGGTATTGCGGGAAGTGGATCAAGCCAGATCGCGACACCGAGTCCGCCCGCAAACGCCATTTCCGACGCCGCCGCGGCCAAACCGCCTTCGCTTAAATCGTGCGCTGACCGGACCAGTCCGGCCTTAATCGCTTCATAAACCGAATAAAAGATCTTTCGTGACATTTTAATATCGACGGTCGGAACCTGCCCGCCGGTCAGATCACGGACCAGTGCAAAATGAGATCCGCCGAGTTCGTTCTTCGTTTCACCGATCAGATACAGGGAATTCCCGCTCTCTTTAAGATCCATCGTTACGGAAGAAGCGACATCGGGCATCTGCCCCATCGCGCTGATCAAAAGGGATGCCGGAATCGCAATAGGATCACTGGCGTCTTTCGGACGAAATTCGTTGTTTAAGGAATCTTTACCGCTGACAAACGGAATACCAAGTCCAATCGCCGAATCATAACAGGCATACGCCGCCCGAACGAGAGATCCGAGAACTTCCGGTTTGTCCGTATTCCCCCAGCAGAAGTTGTCAAGAATAGCAATCGTTGCCGGATCAGCACCAACCGCTACCGCGTTTCGAACTGCTTCGTCAATAGCGCTGGCTGCCATACAGTAGGTATCATAATCACCGTAAAGCGGATTCATACCGCAGGAAATAACAAGCCCCTGCCGTGTACTGATTCGAGGACGCAGTACTGCCGCGTCTCCCGGTCCGTCATTTTTGACACCGACCAATGGTTTGACAACACTTCCGCCCTGAACTTCATGATCATATTGACGAATAATCCAATGTTTACTGGAAACGTTCAGAGACCGGAAGATCGCTTCAAGATCGGCGTTCAGATCGGCTTTCGTTGAAACAGACGTTTGAGCCGGATGCTCATCGGTTCGAACGGAAAGCGGTTTGACCGGAACCGGCTGATAAACCGCGCTTCGGACAACCGGCGGACGACCGTCATGCATGAACGACATCGCAAGATCCGCAACCGTTGTTCCTTTGTATTTTAAATGAAGACGCCCGGTCGGTTTGAATTCGCCCAAAATAACGACTTCAACCCATTCGCTTTCGGCCAGCGCTTTAAATTCTTCCCATTTGTCTTTCGGAACGGAAAAGACCATTCGCTCTTGAGCTTCACTGATCCAGCATTCTGTATAAGAAAGTCCTTCGTATTTGACCGGAATCGTTTCAAGATCGACTTCGGCACCGATTTTTTCACCCATTTCGCCGACGGCGCTGGAAAATCCGCCCGCACCGCAATCGGTAACGGCATTATAAAGACCGCGGTCACGCGCTTCAAGCATGATATCGAGAACCATTTTTTCCGTAATCGCGTTACCGATCTGAACCGCGCCGCCGGAAAGTGTTTCGCTTTCATGCGTCAATTCCGCGCTGCTGAAAGTCGCGCCGTGAATACCGTCCCGGCCCGTTCGTCCCCCCATTGCGACAATATAATCGCCCGCTTGCGGATTTTTAAACGATTTATCGACCGGGATCAAACCGACATTACCGCAGTAAACCAGCGGATTACCCAAATAACGTTTATCGAAATAGACCGCTCCATTAACCGTCGGTATTCCCATTCGGTTGCCGTAATCGCGGACACCGGCAACAACACCTTTCATTATGCGCCGCGGATGAAGAACTCCCGGAGGAACCTGATCCGAATCAAATTCTGGAGGGGCAAAACAGAAGACGTCCGTATTACAGATCGGCTTGGCTCCCATTCCGGTTCCCATCGGATCACGAATAACGCCGCCGATTCCAGTATTCGCGCCGCCGTAAGGCTCCAGTGCCGACGGATGATTATGCGTTTCTACTTTGAAACAGACATTATATTTATTGTCGAATTTAACAACTCCCGCATTATCGGAGAAAACGCTGACGCAAGGATCAAGCGGACCAAGATCCTTGCGTACCCGAACCGTTGCGGCAAAGATCAGCTCCTTGAGCATATTATTGAACGTCCGGTCTCCTTCCGGACCCGAATAATGGATCCGCCCGGCAAGTGTTTTGTGACTGCAATGTTCGCTCCAGGTCTGCGCGATTGTTTCCAGCTCTATGTCAGTCGGGTCGCGGTCGAGTTCGACGAAATGATTTTTGATCGTTTGCATTTCGGTCAAGGAGAGAAAGAGCTGCCCTTTTTTACTCAAAACGGCAAGATCGTCATCGCTCATGGACCGGATCGGAACAGTAACAAGTTTAAACTGATATGGTGCGCCGAACTGCAGTTTATCGAACAGAAGTGCGTCAAAAACGGTCTGTTCAACGGCATCGTTAGCCAGCAGTTTTTCCGCCAGTTTTTTGACTTCATTCTCGGAGACACCCCGAACTCTGTACTTTTTAAATGTTCGAACTGCGGGCGCGTCAATACCGAAATCGCGCATTGCCTTTTTCGCGTTATCCGCGACGGTATCGGTAACGCCCGGTTTCGGCAGAACATATACGATTCGCTCGCCGACCGCTTCGGCTTCGGGCTTTCCGGTAGTAAAGATCCGGATCTGCTCGACAACGGTATCCGAAAGGAGCCGTGTTGCGGCGGTTCGGATCTGATCTTCAGAAAAATTTCCTTCGATCAAATATCCGTGTGAAAACGCCAGTTGAAGATTTTCTGACAATCCAAGATCCCGCGCATCCGCGGCGGTCTCTTCACCAATAACATCCGGCAACCCGGACGCCGGGCTAATTTCGACTTCCCAAAGCATCGCGTTTCTTCTTCGCTTCCTTTAAAAGGGCCAATCTTTCGGTGCCGTCCTCCCGACGGAGGGCGTTCTTCCAATGTTCCAAAATATCAATATAGGCTTCGAGCGCGTCCAATACGGAGTCCCGATTCGCCT
>CAZZEF010000042.1:3300-4630 GCA_964652875.1 uncultured Planctomycetaceae bacterium | reverse complement strand
GAGCTTCCCGCAAGCCGTGTCATTCCGGAAAAACCGGTCCCGCATAATGTGTGTTCTTCTTCTGTTACCAGATAAGAAAGCGCGGAGGAAAGAAGCTGCGGAAGATGACTCGTTCGTGCCAGTATCCTGTCATGAATTTCCGGCCGCATTATCATAACTCCGCTTCCGAGTCTTTTCCAGAATTCCTGAAGCAGATCAAGAGACTGCTTGTACTGACTCCTTTTTTGCTGATCCGATTCGTTTAAGTCGGCCGGATCCATTTCTGAAAATTCTTCTGTATCGAAAATAAAAGAGCAATCGGGCGTTAAAACGGTTCGATGTCCTTGAAAGAGTGAATCGGAGGATGCTTCAACGCCTGTTTTTTCGCTTCCCGCGATCGGATGAGAACCGATAAAAGTCACCTTATCGGGAAGCGAACGGTTTTGAAGTGTTTTTACAACTTGAGTTTTTGCACTTCCGACATCGGTAAGCAGAAAGAGTTGTTTTCTGTCAAGAGTTTCAATAGCGCGCAGAGCTTTGGCCAGTTCTTCGGCAATAGAATTGACGGGAACCGCGGCAACAACGAGAACCGGTTTATTGGTTCGTTCGGAGTACCGGGCGTCATTAATATTTTCGAACGCTTCATCAAAAGAAAGAACCGCGCGATGAACAGCCCCGGAGATCTGAACGCGTTCACGACTTGTTTCGGAACGGCAGACACCGACAATTTCTTCGGCGATCTTATTTTTCATTGAAGCTCGGGCAACGGATCCGCCAAGAAGTCCAACGCCGGAAACAACGATTTTTGAAAACAGTTCTTTCATAGTGAACCTATTATATAACAGGAATGGAAAGTTGGGAAGACGTTGACATTATATATAGAGATTAAAATTTCATGATTTCAATTATTTTATCTCCTGATTTCAAATTTTTCGTCAAACACACGCTCCATTTACCTTAATTTACATATTTTATCACAAACAAAAAATTATTAAACGAGAATTGAGAAAAAGCGAGAGTCGAAAACATTTTTTAAATAAAATTTTTGAGAGGAAAAAATAAAGATATCATTATGTTGCATCGAAAGATAGGGAGTGAAGCGGTATTGAAAGGAGGTCAAAAAATGAGGAAAATTTAAAATTTTGATTCCCCTGTACTGGACAAAAGGGCAAAGGCACCTATAATACTCTTATTCCTTTTAAGGAATTGGGGAAGTGGCTCAGTTGGTAGAGCAACGGACTTTTAATCCGTAGGTCACGGGTTCGACTCCCGTCTTCCTCATTGTAATAAAAAGCAAAGGATCCGTATAATACGAGTCCTTTGCTTTTTTTATTGATATTCTTTTAACGCA
>CAZZEF010000042.1:0-3290 GCA_964652875.1 uncultured Planctomycetaceae bacterium | reverse complement strand
TAATCGATAATCGTTTTCATAATAAATTTTCTGTTATAACGTCAAAAGAAGAGCCGATTCACGCGGTCAATCGGCAAAAAAGACGAAAAATTTAAAATAAAAGCAGTAAACAAAAGGTTCTTGTGTTCTTTTGAACGTAATCCGTTTCGCGCCGCTTTTGTGCATCGGGTCGAATAATGGTCGTTAGTAAAGTTCAAGGCCCCGACTGAAACTTCCGTCAATACCTGAATTCAGCCAACCGCGCTTGACATTACTTCCCTTCGAGCTGCCGAATGACAGAGAAGAATACATTCAAACATTCTAAACAGAAAATACTTAAATTAAAAACATAAAATTGGGGAGCCTGTAATGAATTGAGTGAAACGAAGGTATACCGGTTCCATAATGAATTTTCCTGAATACCGAAAAAACGCCCGATTTACGATGGCAATCGGGAAAGAGGGCGGAAAATTTCAAATGTCGGCAGTATAATTAAGAAATATTTACAAGAGTGTTTGGTTATAAAGTCGAATTGTCACGAACCAAAAAGAGTGTGAAGACTGGTATCCAGCATGATATCGGCTACTGACTGACAAACAGAATAAAGTTTTTGGGCTTCGAATCGCTGATCACTCCAAAAGGTCACCTCAAAAAGAAACAATCTTTCGATCAGCAAGTTTGCTATATTTTCTATATGCACCTATTGTGTATATAACGAAATAAATAAAACAATCCCACTCGATTTAATTTATTTACCTGTCTAACATCCGCCGAGCGGTATCAGCACGGATCGGGCAAGGAACAAGTCCCAGCGAATCGTCCGCCAGTCGTGTTCCCGAATAAACTTTCCGCCGAGTCCCCATTCGCTCCGATTGAGCGGTTGAACCGCGTATTGTGTCAAGTCTTCATCCCTGTGATTCAGCTTGATCGGTATCCCGGTCAAAAATCTGGTCAAAGGCGGATTAACACAAAAGACATCAAACCGTCCTGATTGCCAAAGATAGACAGCCGCCCCCAAGTGTCCCTCTTCTGTTCGATTGGGAGAGGTCTGCCAGTTCAGACCAAGGAGCAAAGATACTTGACTTAAAAACAAAAGAACAATGAATACTCTCCGATACATTATAGGCACCATGCAGAGTTAGAAGAAAGATGAATATTTGTTTTTTATTGCATTTGGTAATCTACTCTTCTAATAATTGTTATATAGGCTCTTGATAAAATATTTATAATATCACTCGCTATACCTTGTGTTTAAAAATCATTTTTTTCATTTTGTAAAGAAATATTAACATCTTTACAGCGACTTTGAAACTGCCAATTTTTGTTTTGGCTTCTTTGGAATTGTCTATAAGAGTTTTTAATACACGAACGGTATCGGGAGAGTTAGCGATTTTTACCAGAAAATGCTGTTCTGCTGTTGTAAGATCGCGGTTTTCAATTTTCGTCTTTTCGTTGTTTGACTCCGTCTCGGACGCTTCAAATTTCTTCAGGGCAGACTTTTTTTGCAAGCTCGAAGACTGCGAGTCGAGCCAATGGATGATATTCCGATAAAACATGGCGATAATGAAACTTTGAAGTGTTTCCTGCGTTGCGGACAAAGTGGTGATCAATAGAACAAGGGAAGCGAGAATTTTAAGAGTGATTTCAAGCCCCATCGTCTGACCAAAAGGAATGACCCAAGCCAGAAGCGCAATGAACATTGTCCAATGAAATCGGCGAAAAAGCCCTTCAATTTGAGGGTACTCCACCTGGGGCAGAAGACTTTTCAGACCGGAAATATCCATTTCAGAAGCGGAAGAAACGGAGTTGGGCAAATCGGATTTAACTTGCGCGACCGGATTCTCTTCGATTTCGGATTCAGCGCGGTTGCCTCCTTCAGTACCGGTCTTGGAAACGGCCCCCTCTTCGGAAACAATATCGAAATCATTAGCGTATCCGTTTTCTGCCGAAACAGTCTCCGTTTTAATGGTCGAACACTCCCCTGCACTTAAGGCACTGCCGTCTTTCCGTTTTGAAAGAATCAATGATCTTTTCAGCCCCAAAATGAAGCCGATGAAAAGGAGAAAGGAATAGAAAACGGAAGTCAGGATAAACCCGAAAAGAAAGCATTGATAAAAAAGTGAAACGCTGCTCAAAAGAAAACAATCTGCGATAGCGGTTCCAAGAAAACCGAGAATCAGAACAGGAAAAAAGAGATAAATCTTTCGTCCATTATTTTGACCATCGACTTTTATCAGGCGAATAATTATTGAGGCAATCAAGAGGCCAACCGCTGGAATCAAGAGCAGGGTTTCGATTAAAGAAGTACCGCTCGCGGCCCGGCAGTAGAGCTTTATAGTCGGCGTCGTTACTGCGAAAAACGCAAAACAACAGGCCCAAACAAAACAAAAATTAAAACTCATGAGAAAAAAATTTCTTTTCTCCATCGGAAGTTGGAAACTCATAGATATTCTCCTCAATTCGATTACCATATTATTAAAACCTGTTAAACAGATGAACGTTGTCTTGATATCTGTTGCTGTTTCTAAAATAATTGTGAAACGACTTCAATCCTTTTTTGTAGTGTCTGATTTAGACATAATCACACTTAATTACCATGCTTATCATTACGAAAGTACGTTTTAATGCATGAATCAAATTTTTCAGCATAATAATCAATATATCGGCTAACTTTTTTGATAAAAAAGCTGAGAACAAAAAAACTCACCCCAATTACCGTATCAATAACAGCACGCCCTATATATCGCCAATACCAATATTCATCTGATTGATGAAGTCCTGTATATAATTTTAAAAGGGCCATAATAATGCAGCTACATCCTATTATCATTATCCATTGACTTATTGAATAATCTTTTTTAAACATTTTACTGTTTCCTTCTTGTAAAGAGGCCATGTTTTGCTGGGTATAAATGATATTGTATAGCAGAGAATTTGGATTGACTGACAAGCCCCCCATAGGGAGGTGATACTCCGTCATCGCTTTTCGCAATTTCGAAATCAAGAACGCTATAAGTCTTTACCCTCTTATTTTTATTATACTATATATGTCTTCCGTTTTCAACAGAGCAATCTTTATTTTTTTTATTCATAAATAATTTTATTTCGTTTGTTCCTTCTCCAAAATAAAATCATGCTGGACAGGTCGATTCCGCAATTTTGAACAGAGCGGTTTCGAGTGTTAGTGAAGAAGCTTGTGAATAAAGAGAACAGTAGTGTGCACAGGAAATAATAAGACTCTCGACTTCGCATTTTGTTAGAAGTAGTTTCATAACTTAAAAATGTCAAAACTGATTGATATTGCATAAAAT
>CAZZEF010000041.1:0-25003 GCA_964652875.1 uncultured Planctomycetaceae bacterium | reverse complement strand
TCAGTGATAATTATGAGATTTATGGGGAAACAGGTTGGGATGATTTTTCGCTGGTCAGAGCGACAATGCTCGTGAGGCCAGAAATACTGCCTGAATGGGTAGTTGCCAAACGCTGGAATGAGAAAAACTTTCGTAATGAGATAAATTCACATGCCAATCGAATGGCTATTGATCCTGGCTCACCGGTAGAATACTGGATGGGTCTGAAGGTAATTCAGGCCAGTCTCATGAAAAGATCAGGGCCGGAAGCAGTATTAGCACAGACTCACAGTATTTTGCTGGAAATGTACCTGGCCGTGCAGTAAAATTAACGGGCTATTCGGGTATCTGCGCAAGGTATCGGGGAGGCCCTGCTGTTTTTGCAGATAACCGAGAAGCCCTATATGACGAAGTAGGGGTAGAGCCTGTAACTATAGTAGCCCAATGAAATTAGTATGTATGATGTTGGGTTCATAAACAAATAAAAGATATTATTAGGTATTCTATTCTGCTGAGCATACATACAATAAAGCTAAAATCTGTATGCACAAAAAAGATGTCTATCAACTGCAAATTATACTGCGGTTTTCGGTACATCGTCCATTTTCAATCCCGACCACAAGATCTCCTAAAAAGCTGGCATCTTCCTCATCGTGAGTAACCAGAATAAAGGGTATTAGCCATTCTTTATGCAGTCTCTTTATCTCGTGTCTTAAGCTCTCTTTGTTAATCCTATCTAAAGCACTAAAAGGTTCATCCAGTAGAAGTAATTTCGGTTGAACCACCAGAGCCCTGGCCAGGGCAAGCCGTTGCTTCTCCCCTCCAGATAACTGTCCAGGATAGCGGTTCGTCAGGTGCTTTACTCCACAGGAATCCAAGACCTGAATTGGTTCAATAAAAGAGTCCGGACTTGCGTATTTTTTATTGACGGGAGACTTATGATGAACGTAATGCATACGAACGATATTGATCCCGAATCGGGCCAGTGTTTGAGCGCATTGCCGCGCTTTTTCGTGATCAGGAAAACAGCCGGGAAAACAAAGGTTCGTTCCGAGAAAACATTTTCTCGCGCCGCGCGAATCGGTAAAAGTTCCGTTTTGAACGGAGATCAAACCGCCATCGGAAATATTTTTTCGAAAGTCGCTTTCCGGCCAGACGGTAACGTTGGTAATATTGTTTTGAACATCGGGACCGATAACGAACGGAAACATCGGCGCGAACGATCCGCTCTGTTCGATTTTTGTCAGCAGATCGGGATATTTCTTTTTCTCAAGAGCGAAAACATGAACAGGATCGATTTGTATTATCAAGCTCAGTAAAAGAGCCGTTAATAAAAAGGAACGCGATAAACAGTATCTCATCATATAATTCTCCGCAGATGAACTTTTTTTTCTTCCGACATTTTTAATTTTTCGCGAATTTCTCCAAATGATATTGGGAATCGGCTGTTCCTTTGACGTCAGATCAAAAGATCCGTAATCAAGCCGGACGGACAGGAAGTTTTTGAAAAAATTAAAAAACAACGAATAATTATTTTACTGAAAAAATTTGGTGAGTACCAGTATAAATTTGTCAAAAATTTTTATTTAAAAGAATTATATTTGACGGATTAAAACATAAAAAGAAGACAAACAAAGAAAACGGTAAAACAAAAATAAATAAAAAACAAACAAAAATTTTTCATGTTATCCGTCTTTTAAATTTTCGCTGAAAGATGTCGTGAATCGATTGTTCTTTTGACATCAGATCGAAAAGGTATCAGAGGATCGGTATAACAGATGAAAAGCGAGGACGAAAAAAAACAAGAACCGAAATACATCCGATTCTTGTTTTATAAGTGAACTTTATTTTCCATTTATGTCAAAAACGTTTTGTTTTTGAGTCAATGGAGAAATACAGCGAAGATGTTTTCATTTTCAGTAAAATGTTTCCGCTGTTGATTTTTTCAAGGACTATTTGTCTTTTGAAATGGCGGAATCGATATAGTCGATAACTTGTCCGACGGAAGAGACGTTTTGGGCATCGTTTTCGTCGATATTGATGTCGAACTGCTCCTCAAGAGCGATCATGAGTTCGGCGATATCAAGGGAATCGGCGCCAAGGTCGTTGGCGATGTCTGTATCACGATTGATTTTTTCTTTGTCGTAATTGAGTTGATCGGCAATGATATCGATCACTTTTTCAGCAGTAGAGGCCATAATTAAACCTTTCTTAAAAAATAAAGTTTTCATTCAAAAGGCGTTGAAACAAAAAATGTCGCTGCGCCGCTTGGATTACAATAATACTTTAAAATCACATTGAGCAGGTCATTCCGCCGTCAACAGCGAGAATTTGACCGGTAATATAGGAAGCTTCGTCGCTGGCAAAAAAGAGAATTGCGTTGGCAATGTCTTCCGGTTCGCCAAGACGTTCGACAGGAATTCTGTTTTTTATTTCCTGAACGATGATTTCTTTGAGAACGGCGGTCATATCCGTTTTAACAAAACCGGGCGCGATTGCGTTAACGGTGATTCCGCGATTGGCCAGTTCATTGGCAATCGTTTTGGTGAAACCGATAATACCGGCTTTGGAAGCGGCGTAATTCGCTTGCCCTTTATTTCCGACAAGAGCGCTGACGCTGGAAAGATTGATGATTCGGCCAAATTTCTTTTTGCGCATTGATTCGACAAAAGCCCGCGTTACGAGAAATGTTCCGCGAAGATTGACGGCAATGACATCATCCCATTGTTCATCGGTAATTCGGCGCATCAGCATATCCCGGGTAATTCCGGCATTGTTGACGAGAATATCGACCGATCCCAAATCGGCCAAAACGGCGGCGGCCATTTCCGAAACCTGGGCGGAATCGGCAACGTTGCAGATATAAGCTTTGGCGCAACCGCCTTCGCTGTTGATCTGTTCAACCGATGCGTTTAATTTTTCCGCGTTTGTTCCGATGCAGGCAACCTTGGCTCCCGCTTTCGCAAAACTTCTCGCGACTTCGAAACCAATCCCTCTCGTTGCTCCGGTTACAACCGCGTTTCTGCCTTCCAACTTAACCTGTAACATGTGCGCTCCTTCTGTCTAATACCGTTACACTTTATTTGATCCGGTTCGTATGCGGAAAAATTTTTTCGATTTCCGAAAGTGACCGGCAAACAAAAAGAAAATTCCTTGTTTACGGTATGTATCCTTATCTAAAGTTAAAACAATTCCTTGGGGGTTTTTCGCTTGACCGCCGGAAATTTTCCTGTTTTCGAATAAAATCGGGAAATAACGCAAAAAACTTTTTTGTTCAATATCTAAAATAACCGTTCGGCAGTGTTCGGGACAGAGGACTTCTAATTGAATTTGACTTTTCTATTAATTCTTTTTAAAAGACCTCGAAGAACCCGGCCAGGCCCGATCTCATAAAACTGATCGTATTCCTGTTTAAGAAGTGATTGAATAATATCTTCCCAGCGGACCGGCGAACAGATCTGTTTTAAAAGTGTCTGACGAATATCTTCCGGATCGAAATGCGGTTGAACGTCGACATTGCTGATAACGGGAATACGCGGCGTTTGAATCGCGGTTTCTTTAAGAATGGCCGCCATTTTTTCAGCCGCCGGCTTCATTAAAGACGTATGAAACGCGCCCGCTACCGACAGAGGAATAACTTTCATTGCGCCAGCGTCGAGAGCTGCCTGCGCTGCTTGTTCACAAGCCTTTTGGGTTCCGGAAACAACAAGATTTCCAGGACACAAATAGTTGGCGAGCATTAAAATCTCCGGATCTTTATCGAATTCAGCGCAAATGTTCTGCACTTTATCGACATCAAGTCCCAGTAAACTCACCATTCCGCTTTGAACGAGATCGGACGCTTCCTGCATCGCTTGACCGCGAAGCTGGACAAGACGCAGTCCGTCTTCAAAAGAAAACGCGCCGGAAAAAGCAAGCGCGGTATATTCGCCAAGACTCAAACCGGCCGCGACAGAAATCGATTGAACGGTTTCAGGATCTTTTTCCCGAAACACTTCCAGCGCGGCCATGCTGACCAAATAAATTGCCGGCTGACTTCGAACCGTTGTCGAAAGTTCTTCAATCGGGCCGTTAAAGCAGAGAGAAGTTATATCGTATCCAAGAATTTCATTCGCTTTGGCAAACATCTCGCGAACAGAGGAAAAAGAATCATAATCTTCTTTTCCCATTCCGACTGTTTGAGCTCCCTGACCGGGAAACATGATTGCGATTTTGCCCATTAATTTATTCCTTCCGAAACGATTTCTTCTGATGATCAAACGGCTTTTGCGAAATTTTATGAAACCTGATCCGTTTCGAGATCGGCGATCTTGTTAAATTATACTCATTATTAATATTGAGTAATCGAACTTTGCGAATTCCAACGCCGAATTGCTGAAAATCAAAGATCTTAAATTTCGTCTTGAATGCGAACTTGTAAGAATTGATTTTAACTGTTTTCGCGATTTCGTTCAATAAAACTTTTGAGATTTTCGACCAAAAAGAAAAATTTTCAGATAAAATTACATAAATATTCTCTAAACAGATCTTTTATTTTTGCTTCGGGTAATTATTTTCCGTCTGAAAAATCACCAAGAGTTCTGTTCTTCAAGAGGATCAGAAAACGAAGGAAATTTTTTTGCGACAACATAAAAGATCTGTTTTTTCAGTCGAAAAAAGAAAAACTATTGTTTTGCTTCTTCGCTGACAACGGTTCTTCCCTGATAATAACCGCAGTTCGGGCAAACAACATGCGTCGGGATCAATTTATTACAAGAAGGGCAAGCGGTCAATTCAACCGGTTTTTTACGATCTTGGGAACGACGTGAACCTGTCCGGGCATTACTTTGTTTTCTTTTTGGAACAGCCATTTTTCAACCTGTCAACTTTACTGAAAATGGTTTTTTATACAAATGATTTTATCTGTATAAAAAACAAAGACTTAAATAAAAATGAAGAAAAATATTCTTCGGTTAATCTGTTTTCCTTAAAACGGTTTATCGTTTATAAACCCGTTTGGGAACAATATCATCTTGACATACTAACAGAAAATGTCGAAAAGTCAAGTCGGGGGGGACTTACTCAATAATATTTCCTGTCATAAATTGTTTTTGTGATATATATAAAATAAATAAAACAGAGAAAGATAGACTTTTGTTTTTAAGATAAGATAGATAAAATTATTTGCTTGTATCGATTATTTCTAAAGTAATGACTGTTCTGGTCCGATAAAAAATAATGACAAGGTTAAATAACGGACTTTTTCAAGGGTGAAGGGGCCGTTAAAATATTAGATCTATTAATGACATCCTTTAAAAATAAATGATTGCCGCTTCGGTGAAAACAGGCTTGAAAAGGCATTGAACAGTTAATAATGTTTAAAAAAGACAAGAAAAAATGGGACGCCGCCGAATATACCCTTTGGGAACGGCTTATGAATTCGATTTCCGATATCGGTTCATCGATCTCCAGACGCGTTATGTTTGCCGGAGATTTAGCCCTGTTTTCTCTTTCGACGATGTTTTGGCTCTTTTTTAAAGGACCCAAAAGGGAAACTCTGACACATTCCTTCTATTCGATCGGTGTTTTGAGTCTCCCTGTTGTAATGTTGACTGGAACTTTTATTGGAATGGTTTTAGCGGTTCAGTCGTATCCGCAATTCAAACTGGTCGGACTGGAGTCCCGAATTGGGGCGGCAATTAATTTGTCCTTGGTTAAAGAGTTGGGACCGGTTCTCGCGGCGACGATGCTGGCCGGAAGAGTTGGAAGTTCGATTGCCGCTGAGCTTGGAACAATGAGAGTTACGGAACAAATTGACGCATTGGCGGGAATGGGGACCAATCCGATTCATTATTTGGTTGTTCCGCGATTTTTGGCCTGTCTGATCCTGATCCCCGGCCTGACAATTATGGCCGATTTGATGGGGGTATTAGGCGGCGCTTTTTTTAGTATTTATATTTTGGATATTGATTTCAGTTTTTATTGGGAGTATTCACGAAATACCGTTCACATGTTTGACGTTTTTGCCGGTATGTTTAAGAGCATGTTTTTCGGCGGTACAATTGCGCTGATCTGCTGTCATCAAGGGTTTCATTGCGATGCGGGCGCGGCCGGAGTCGGAAAAGCGGCGACGCGTTCCTTTGTTATTTCCTTTGTTTTGATTCTTTTGCTTGATTTGCTGCTCGGAATCGCGTTGGACAGTTTGCAGAGATTCCTTTACGGCGGACCTTCCGGCGGAATTGTTTGACGATCGGGGAATAAAATGACTGATGAACAGAAAAAACTGAATATATATCCGCAAGACGGTTTCGAAGGCGATTCACTTGATTCGGAAAAATTTGAATCGTCGGCGGAACCTGTTTCGAACGGTTCGCCAGTTGAGCCGTCAATAACTCCGCAAACGGAGGAAGGGACGAAAGCAGCAGGAACGGTTAGGGGATCCGAAACTTCTGAATCGACGCCGGATCAAAATGCTTATTCCGTAAAAACACAGACAGAAAATAATAATAAATCAAACGAACGGCCTTCGGGAAAATCTTCCGGCCGACGGATCGAAGATATTTTGGATGGAACCGTTTATACCGCCGAAGACGGAACTAAAAAGGTGCTTCGACGTAAAGCGCCTCTTTTGGAAGTTGAAAACGTTTATGTTCAGTTTGATCAGACCCCTGTTTTAAGAGATATTAATTTGAAAGTTCAAAAAGGCGAAACTGTTGCGGTGATCGGTGAAAGCGGTTGCGGAAAAACGGTCTTGCTTAAAACCCTGATCGGACTTGTTTGGCCGACTTTTGGCCGAGTTTGGTTTGACGGCGCCAATATCGCGGAACTCTCCGGTAAAGAATTGTCGAATGTTCGGACCCGGTACGGATTTGTTTTTCAGCAGGCCGCCCTGTTCGACAGTATGACCGTCGGGGACAATATTGCGTTTCCAATGCGTCAAAGCGGCAAAAAGATCAAAAAAAACGATCTTCAAGATCAAATTGCCTATTATTTGGAAGAAGTCGGATTGAATCCGAACATTATGAACAAGATGCCGGCGGAATTATCGGGGGGGATGAGAAAACGGGTCGGATTTGCCCGCGCATTAATGCTCGCGCCGGAATTAATGCTTTATGACGAACCGACGACCGGACTTGATCCGATCATGAGCGATGTCATCAATGAGATGATCATTAGGGCGCGCGACATACATCGGGCGACTGGAATTATTGTTACGCATGACATGAAATCCGCCGCCAAAGTGGCCGATCGAATAGTCATGCTTTATCCGATCAGCCGACTTAAAAAGAACGAGTTGCAGATTATCTATGACGGGCCGCCGTCGATGATCGAGAAATCTCCGGACAAACGGGTCACTCAGTTTGTTCGGGGGGAAGCGGGCGAGCGGTTAATGGAAATGACGGGAAAAACTGAAGAGCGATCTTCATAAAGGAATAAGGGAATCAGAATGGCAAATCGCAGAATGGAATTTTTTATCGGAATGACGGTCATCGTCATTTTTGTTGCGGTCGCGGTCATGACGGTTCTTTTCGGACCGCAACAGGGCCTGTTTGTCAGCGGTGGCGGTCAGCGAATGAAGATCGTTTTTGAAAAGGCGAACGGAATCACCAATACCTCCAAGGTCCTTAAAAATGGTGTTGAGATCGGACGTGTTTACCGTCGGGAATTGAAAGAAGACGAAACAGGAAAAACTGCCCAGGTTGAAGTTTTTTTTGAACTTTATCCCGGTATCAAGATCTTTTCGAACGAACACGCGCAAATCAGGCGAAATCTCGTCGGCGACGCGACGATCGAATTCGTTAAAAATCCTCCGGTCCCTAACGAACCGAATCCGGTTGAACTGAACAGTTCGACAACGATTACCGGGACTCCCGGCTCCGATCTGGCTGGTTCCGTCAGTAACATCGAAGGTGATCTGGCTGTTACGTTAAAAAGCATCAATGAAGCCGCTTCTCGTTTGACCGAATTTATGGACAACCTGAACACGTTCTTCGGCGATAAAAACGAACTGCAAAAAAAGAAAGAAAAACTCGAACGGATCTTTACCGAGCTGGAATCAACTCTTAAGTCGATTCATCAGCTGGCGGGTAATATGAATGATGTTGTTTCGGACAAAGAACTTCGGCAAAACATTCTCGCCGGATCCGCGGCCATTCCGAAAATTGTTGAAAAAGTTGATAAATTAATGGCCAACGCCAATACGTTGACAACCGATATTCGCCGAACGATTGACCGGTCGTTCAGTATGTTTGAACAGGTTGAAAAGAACTTGAGTAATTTGGATGATTTTACTTCAGCGCTTGCGGATCAGGGGCCGGAATTTATTACTTCTCTGTCGGATAGTGCGAAAAAGGTTCAGACCATGGTTGGTAATATCAGTAATTTGGCGGAGAACCTTTCCGGACAGCTGAAGAATCCGGAATCGGCGCTCGGACTCCTTTCGGATAAAAAAACCGCGGCGGCCATTCGTCGAATTCTCGACAATACCGCGGCGGCAACAGAAAAAGTTCATCCGATTTTGGACGATGCCCGAGTGTTTTCCAATAAAATCGCGCATAAACCGAGTCTTTTGATTTGGGGCGGATCGACTTACAAAGGCGCTCCGGCCAATTCAAACGAGACGGGATACGGCTTTCAAAGCAAATCGCCCAACGGCGGTTTTTATTCATCGCTTTATAAACCTTCCGATGCAGGAACATCGGGAGGAGCCCTGTTCGGATCTAAATCATGTTTCTCGAAACTGACAGGAAAAAGCAAAGACGAAGAATACGCCGACATTAACAGCGCGACAATGATGGATCCCAATTCGCTCAGTTATTATTATCAGCAGAATCCGGTTCCTGAAAAGAAAAGTTCCTCCTGTCTTTCCAAAATTTTGCCGGGACGGACTAAAGAAAGTGTCGGCGTTGAATGGAACGGCTATTACGGCGAGTACCCGCAAGGAACGGTTCTGCCCGATCAATCGGTTATGAATGAAATGGAAATCGGCGGATCCGGAAATTCAGCGTCATTTGATTCCGAATTAATGGTTCCTTACACGACCGGAACAAGCGCGCCGATGACCGCCGCGATTCCTCAAAAAATTTCGACAGAAACGACCGCGGATAATTCGAGACTCAAAACACGACAGGCTCAAAACAACAATTCCGTTTACGATTCTTTTGAACAGACCAGTCAGCCGCGCGAAATGTATTTCAGTCGGACCAACGGTCGGAATGTTTCGATCGACGGATCGGATATGATGGTTGACGATGGTTACGGTAACGGTTATAATAATTCTTATAACCAGTCGCAAGCGGCCAAAGTTATGCCGCCGACCCGTCATCAAACATCCCGAATGCAGTCTTCCCTGAAGCCGATCTATTCGAAGATCTTTCAGGGATCCGGTAAAAAAGGACAAAATATTTCGTCTTCCGGCAATCGTTATAATGAAATGCCGATTGATCCTGTTTATGCTGCCGATTCCGGAGCTTACAACAGATCGGTCCCCCAATACGGATCTGGTCCTCAATACAGCGGAACATCCGTTTCCGAATATGAGAATATCGGTCAAAATCAGATCGTTGACAATGGACAGGGCCGATATGTTAATAACGGACAGAGTCAATATGTGAATAACGGACAAAACGGATCGATGAGCGAAGGCAACAGGATCTATCGCAATACATCCGCCTATCAGAACGGCTATGCCGAAACTCGGACTCAAGGAAGTTTTAACGCGGCCGGATCGAACGCGGAAAATGAAAAACCGCTGATCCAGCGTATTCCAATTGCCCGGGCGGAAAAAATTGTCGAAACGAGGATCTCGCCGGAAGCGGTCGATTTGGAAGAGCTTCCGTCGTCGATCCTTCGCAAGCGTTCGTCCGGTGAACGGACATTTTCCGATGACGGACTCCCGATGGAAATTCTCAACTAAAACAAAGGTGTCAGTTTTGTTCAAGCTTCCGCTTTACTGTCAAATCATTATCGCAATTGCAGCCGGAGTTCTTTTTGGCTGCTTTGCCTGGCAATACATTTCTTATGTCGACTGGATCGGAACGATCTTTTTGAATCTTCTCAAGATGATCGTTCTTCCTTTGCTTTTTACGCTTTTGATCTCCTCAATTACGAATATCGAAAGCGGAAAAAGTCTCGGTCGATTGGGAATGAAAACGATTCTGTTTTATACGATAACGACCCTGCTGGCCATAATTACCGGATTGATCCTTGTTACGCTTATTAAGCCCGGACAAGGAATCGATCTCTCCCTGGCAAGCGAATTGCCGGAAGATCTTAAAAAAGGACAGGGTATGATGTCCGATCTTTCGTTCAAAGGGATCCTTTTGGGGATCGTTCCGTCAAACGTTTTTAAGGCACTTGCGGACGGAAATGTTCTTCCGGTCGTTTTTTTCGCGATTTTTACCGGTTGTTTCCTTGTTTCGATGGATAATAAAGAGGGGCATTTTCTTCGGAATTTTTTCGAGTCAGGCGCATCATTAATGATGAAAATGACGACTTGGATCATTCAGCTGGCCCCTTACGGCGTTTTCGCGATGATCGCAAAAAACCTCTCCGTTTATGAAGGGGATCCGACCCGCCTTATAACGATTGCCAAAAGTGTCGGACTTTTCTTTGTTACCGTTCTTGCCGGTTTGGGAATACAGATGTTTATAACTCTTTCTGTTATTTTACTTCTGTTCCGTATTAATCCGTTCAAGCATTTGGTTAATATGTTTGTTCCCTTGGTAACAGCTTTTTCAACCGCGACGTCGAACGCGACGATTCCGTTTTCGCTTCAGGCATTGGAAGAGAATGACGGCGTATCCCGAAAAATTTCCAATTTCACCATTCCGCTCGGCGCGACTTTGAATATGAACGGAACGGCTCTTTATGAATGTGTGATCGTTCTGTTTATTTCGCAGGCGTACGGGATCGAACTGACCTTCGCTCAAATGGTCATTGTTACCCTGACCGCTCTTCTTTCCGCGGTTGGAACCCCCGGCATTCCGATGGCCAGTCTTGTTATGATTACCATTGTTTTGAACGCGGTTGGACTTCCTGTTGAAGGGATCGGCCTGATCCTTGTTACCGATCGAATTCTTGACATGTGCCGAACAACGGTCAATATTTATGGGGATACCTGCTGTACCGCTTGCATTGCGAAAACAGAAGGCGAAAAACTCAATGTTTAATCGGCCTAAAGAGTTTGATAAAACTTGAATTTACTTTTGTACCCTCCCCTATTTTTCGCTGTTTCCGCCGGATGTCTATTGGAGAGCGTCCGGATCCGCGGTTCTGTTCTTTCTCTCTTTGTAAAAATTTCGATTCCGAAACGAATCGGTCGAGAACACGAAATTTTTTGTTGACAATATATATAATATATAATAAGAGATATATAAGTAAGAGATGTAACAAAATGTCTGCGGATACCGGCGGACATAACATTCAGTGTCGAATATAATAAACAAACCGGCAGCAAGAGACAGCGCATAAAAAAACGGTCGAATATTATTCGAAAAGGAATAATAAACGACCGCTTGTCAAAGAGAAAAAATAACCGACCGTTAAAAAAGAAAATTTCAGGAAGGATCGGCGAGAGCGACTTCTCGGGTCATTTCATATTCATCCAGAAATCCGCGGAGTCGATCGGCCCGGCAGGGCATTTGCAGTTTCTTAACGGCTTTGGCTTCAATTTGGCGGACACGTTCCCGGGTAACGTCAAAGATCCGTCCGACCTCTTCCAAGGTGTACATATAACCGTTTTCAAGGCCGTAACGCATTTTAATGACATCTCGTTCACGAGGGGTCAGCGTTGTCAGAATTTTATTCAATTCGCCGCGGAGCATAGCATTGGCGGCGCACCGTTCCGGCCGAACGGTATTTTTATCGGAAATGAAATCGCAAAAAGTATTGTCGTCAGTTTCGCCGACCGGCTGTTCAAGGCTTGCGGGAGTTGATCCCATTAAGAAGACCCGTTGAACTTCTTCCGGATCCATTCCGGAGGCTTCGGCGATTTCCTGAATATTCGGATTGCAGCCTGTTTTTTGAAAGATCGTTTTTTGACATTGTTTAAGGCGGGTCAGCGCATCGATCATATGAACCGGAATACGGATCGTTCGGGCCTGTTCCGCGATGGCTCTTGTAATGGCCTGACGGATCCACCAGGTCGCGTAAGTTGAAAATTTAAAGCCGCGGCGATATTCAAATTTGTCGATGGCCCGCATCAGACCGGTATTGCCTTCCTGAATCAGATCCAGAAAATTAAGTCCGCGGTTACGGAATTTTTTGGCAATGGAGATGACCAGCCGGAGATTTCGCCTTGTGAATTCACTTTTGGCCTGTTCGTATTCGCGGCGGCGGGTCCACATAAGATCAATGCGTTTTCGCAGTTTACCCGGCATTTCCTGAACCGTATTGATCAGATCTTCCAGTTCGAGTTTTAAAGAGTCGTATCGATTGGCGCGCAGATTGGCGGATGGATTGGTTAATGTTTCGATAATCGTGTCGATTCGATCAGCGTAAGAGGAAAGTTTTTCCATGACGGTATGAATATGGCGGTTTCTTAAACTCATTTCCTCAATAAGAACGGCGCATTTTCGTCGTCGCAGAAGATCGCGGCGTTTGGCTTCTTTTTGAGCGTTTGACAGTTTTCCTTTAAGAATACGAACGGAAAAATCGCGCTGGACGAGATGAAGTAATTTTTTCAAAGTATCAAGATTGACCGGAAGTCGACGCAGAATTTTCTCTTTGGTATCCCGTTCGGCGAACGTTTTATTGATCGTTCGGTCAAACGCGGCTTCGCCTTTTAAAACATTGCCGAGAAGCCGGACGCATTCATTAACGGCAAAAGGTGATTCAATAACAGATCGACGGAATTTACGGCGGGCAAGTTCAATTTTCTTTGACAGAATGATCTCTTCTTCTTTGGACAGCAGCGGAATGTTGGCCAACTGTCCCATATAAAGGCGCATTGGATCGCTACTCCATTTTTCTGAGTCTTCCTGATCCAAAAGCGCGGAAATGGCCGCATTGAGATCTGCTTCAGGGGACACCGGAGCGGATTCGATAATTTCCGGTTCACTGGCCAGTCTGTTGTCTTCCTCTTCGAACGAAGAAAAATAATCTAAAAATTCATTTTCCGTTTCTTCATGAATAAGTTCAATTCCTTCATCTTCAAGCATCATGAGCCAGTCGGAAAAACGATTCGGGTTCGATTCAATGTCCTGATCGCTTTTGAGTGCTTTTATTACCTCCTGGTAAGTCAGCTGTCCCTGCTTTTTTCCTTTCAAATAAAGTTCATGAAGTTCATTTTCGCAAGATCCCGATTTGTCAGTACGTAACACAAAACTCTCCTTTTTTGTCATCCTTGACACTCTCGGAGAAAAGAACCCTTCCCCTTTTCACAAGAAAAGAGATTCCCTCCTTCTGGATTTTTCAATTATTTGGCAAAAAAGAAAAAAAATACTCAGCTTACCAGGATTAATATCCGATTAGAACTATTGGGGAAAGTTCGTAAATATCATTCGTAAGTTAGCTTCTTCCGCTTTTTCACCGAACGGCGCTTTGCTGCAACAAGGCGCCGTTTTTTTTTGAAAAATCATTGTTGATCCGACCTGTTTTCCTCCGTGAAAGCAGTACCGCCGGATCGCATTTGCTGTTGACGAAGAAGACTCTGACGCAGCTCTTCGAGCTTTGAGAGTTTCTCTTCGCCGGAAAGCTCCGAATCCCGGAGCTCATTCAGTTTTTCAGGCTGTTCCAATTCCAGTTTCATTTTGGCAAAACCGGTTTCGAGCAGTCGAAAAAGCCGTTCTCGTTCTTCATTGTCCTGAAGAAGTCTTTTCAGATCCTTTTTTTCCGCCGCCTCGTCGATTTTAACGAGAAAGTTTTTCATGTCTCCGTCCTCATAACGAAGAATGATCTGCGAAAAATCCGGAGTAATTCCCTGTCCCGACAAAAAACGTCCCAGCGCATCCAATTGCCGAATGACCGGCGCTCGAAGCAGGGTAATCGGAACGATTTTTGAAAGGCGTTCAAAACATTCCGGACAGGTCAGCCAAAATTCCAAATAACTTTGCTCCAGATTGGACGGTTGAAGTGTCGGGTCGCTCCAAGCTTCCCGGGGAAACTTCAAAAACATCTGCTGGAGAAAAATGTCGTTTTCTTCTCCTCTTCCCGCGATTGGATAGGTAAATTGGGTCCGATCATCGGGCGGATTGTTTTCCTCCTGCGAAAAAAGATCTTTCTGTGAGCCGGAAAACTCGATCTTCTCGTTTTCATAGGTTCGTCTGTTTTTTCGCATTCGGTGTTCGCGTATACTGTTTCGGATCTCGCGTTCGCTGATTCGAAACCGTTCTGACAGGCGCCGAATTGTCAGGGCCATTCGAAACCGGATCGGATCATTGACGCCGGTATTCGTCGGATACAGGGCGACGATCGCCAGAATTTTATCCAGTGCTTTGGACGCGCCAATAATATCGGCTTGTAAATCGACACCTTCCAGCGCGGCTTGAATGGCATGATCCATTGCGTCGCAAGTACCGTTTTGCAGCAGATCTTCCAGTGCGTCCGCTCCCTTATCCAAGAGAAATTCGCAAGGATCCGCATTGTCGGGAAGAGTCAGAACGGACATGTCCACTCCCTCCGCGACGAAGAGCTCCAAAACTTCCCGGGCTCTTTTTCGACCCGCCGTATCGCCGTCAAGAAGAAGTATCATCTTGTCGACGAAACGTTTCAGTATTTTTATATGGCCGGTTCCGACCGCGGTTCCGAGCGCGGCTACGGTATCGGTAAAACCGAACTGATGCGCCATAATGCAGTCGGTATAACCTTCCGTGATCAGAACGCGTCCGCTTTTGCGCAAACTTGTCCGCGCCAAATCCAATCCGTAAAGCATACGAAATTTCGAAAAAATCGGCGTTTCAGGCGAATTGACGTATTTGGCCGGGCTTTCCAACGGACCGTTTGGAATAACCCGACCGCCAAAAGCGACGGTTCGATCCTGAAGATCGCGGATTGGAAAGATCACCCGGCCGCGGAAACGATCCAGGTAATCGCTCTTTTCGATCTCGGTCAGCCGGGCTCCCAGTATTGCAGGCGGCTGATGATAATAATCACGACGGAATAAAACTCCCGCTTCAACCAAAACAGCCGTCCGATTACGATCACTGTTGATCAGATCTAAAATATAATTGGGACGGATCGGCGCATATCCGATTCGAAAACGTTCGGTCATTTCCGGGCTAATGCCCCGGTCCCGAATATATTGACGAGCCGGTTCCGCCTCCGGATCATTCCAAAAACATTCATGATATTTTCCGGCCAGCCAGTCGAGCGCCCGATACAAAACCGGTTTGGTGATCTCTTGCGCGATAAAAGGCCTGTCGTTTCCGAAGCCGGACGGGCCGCGATTGGGAGCCGCGGAAAACCCGCTTGGATCAGAAGGAATCGGCAGATCGTCAACGATTACTTCCGTATCCGTAAAATTGTCATTGGAGGAAAAAAGGTCCGTCTTCTTTCGATATGATTCCTTTTTGAGTTCGACGCCGGCCATATCGGCCAACATTTCAAGGGCTTCTCGAAAATCAACGCTTTCCGCCTGCATTATAAAAGAAAAAATATCACCGCCGATGTTGCAAACCCAGCATTTAAAGGTTTGGCGTTCCGGATTGACCTGAAGGCTTGGGCGCCGGTCGTCATGCCAAGGACAGCGTCCGACAAAGTTTTTACCCTGCCGCTTTAAAGGAACGTATCGGCCGACAAGATCAACAATGTCGATCGCATCCCGAATTTGTTCACGCTGGTCTACTGATAATCCTTTCACAAAACACCTCTTTAACCCCGATTGATCTTTGTTTTTCCGTTTCGCTGTCAGAAAACTTTCCGATTCCCGAAACCGATCAGGTGACAACGCGAAAAAACTTCTGTTTGCGGAATAAAAAGACTTTTTGTAAAAAACACCGTTAATAAAAGACGGGACTTCTATTTATAAAGACAGGAAACCTCCATTTTTCCGTTACGCGTATCCGCAACTGTTTTTCGGTAAAAACAATACTCTTTCTGAACATATATTAAAATTGAATCGGGCTTTTCAACCCGAAACGGAATCCGTTCGGTACCTCCTTGTACCGAATGCCGCTTGATGAATTACTTCTTCCAAGTGACATCACTGGGAATTATAGTGTTTTTCAAAATAGCCGTCAAGGGCAAAAAACAGTCCTTGTGTTTCCGGTAAATAACCGGCGGAGTTTATTTCTTTTATCTCATTGATAAAGTTTAAATTATATAATATAATTTGGATATTAATAAAAATTAATGGCCGGAATAATGAAAAAATCTTTCAAATTGAAGTTTACCGATTGATTTTTTTTCATTCAAATACAGCTATATAGTATGTTGTTCTCGCCGGTAAATTTTCAAAAAATTTAAAAATATTTTTTTTAAGTCCGATTTTTTATTGAAAATGATTTAATATAAACAAAAAGAATTGAATGACGAAAATAGCGAAAAGTATATAAAGCAAAAATTATATGTGTTATTCATAAACAGGGTAAAAAAGGAGTTGTAAATTATGCAATGCAGAAAACTTGGGAAGTCTGATATTGAAGCATCGGTCATTGCGATGGGAACTTGGGCGATTGGCGGCTGGATGTGGGGCGGAAGCGACGATTCGGCGGCGGTCCGCGCGATTCGAACGGCGTTGGATTCCGGCATAACGCTGATCGATACGGCGCCGATTTATGGTTTTGGTCATTCAGAGGAAGTCGTTGGTCAAGCGCTTCGCGGAGTTCGCCGGGACAGTTATGTTCTGGCGACCAAATGCGGTATTGTTTGGGACGATAAAATATGGGAGTCGGGCCGCGGCAAGTTTCATGTTTATGTCAATGAAAAGGGCGTTACTCCAACTTTTGAAAAAATGGCGATGTATATATACGCCGATCCCGACTCCATTCGCCGGGAAGTTGATAACAGTCTTTGTCGACTCGGACTTGATTACATTGATCTGATGCAGGTTCATCATTGCGGAGATTATACGACTCCAATCGCCGAAACGATGGGGGCGCTGGATGAACTGAAAAAGGACGGCAAGATCCGGGCGATCGGTATTTCAAACGCGACCGTCGATCAGATCCGCGAATATGCCGACAGCGGTCCGCTTGATGTTGATCAGGAAAAATTTTCACTAATCGATCGAACCGCGGAAAAGAACGGCGTTTTGGAGGAATGCAAAAATCAGAATTTGAGCTTTTTCGCTTATTCGCCGATGGAAAATGGCCTTCTGACAGGCAAACTGGATCCGAATCGGATTTACAATAGCGGTGATATGCGCAAGAATAATCCGGCTTTTGCCCCGGATCGGGTTCGGCGTGTCAATTTTTTACTGAATGAATTTCGGGATCTGGCTGAAAAATACGGATTGAGCATTGGTCAACTGATCATCGCCTGGACATTCGCGAAGTATGAAAAAACGCATATTCTTTGCGGTGCCCGAACGGTGCAGCAGGTTATAGAAAACGCCAATGCCGGGAACGTTTCCCTGACGCCGGATGAAGTTCACGAAATTGACGAACGTGTTCTTGAAATGAATCTGTAAACATGCTTTGTTTTTTATCGGTAAGTTTTTTTTCTTAACGTTTCATTATAAATTTTTGTTCCAAAGTACAAAAGAGAGCCGGTTCATAAAGTCAAACGGCGGAATTGGGGAAGATCTACTGCTTTTTGTTTTTACGCAAAGGGGCTAACCCCCCGTCTTCCAAATGAGCCCTTCAGGTTTTATTTTTAATTTTCCGTCATCAGCGCCGATTGACCGCGTGAATCGGCTGTTCTTTTGACGTTATAACGGAAAATTCATGATGGAATCGGTATTTATAAAATGCCGGAATATAAAAGCTGACATCAGGAAACAGATCCCGATCAGAAAATTAAAAAACGGACTCAACCGAAAGTTTGCGGCGGAGTCCGTTTTCAAAAAACAATACCGTTCGATTGAGTCGCAGTTCGAAAGACGGTCAAGTCCTTTATTCTTGACCGTGTTTGTTTGTCATGAATTTGAGATGGCCGCTGACGATCGTATTCGTCGGAAAAGTTCTTTTGAAACAGATCAATGTCTTTTGACGACGATTCCCTTCAATAAATCGTTAATTTCTTCCTTCAAGACCTTGTTAGCGGTGATCTTTTCAATATTTTCAAGCATACTAATAATTTTAGGATCGGTAATGTTCAGGCATTTTCCAATATGAAACATTGAAATGCAGGCGGTTTCCTTATATTCAGGCTGATCAAGGTAAGGTTTGACGAATTCAATTGCCTTGGGACTGTCCGATCGTCCGACCGCTTCGATCAAAAGTTTCATTTCTTCGGAACGTTTGATATAAGGAAGAATGGATTGGGCCAGCTGAACCCGATGTTCGCCTCCGAGCTGCATTTGCCGAATGATTCGGATAAAACCGCGGACGGCCCGAATTTGCAGACGTTCGTCTTTAACCGTTTTGGCGGCTTCCTGCAGGACCGGATAAGCATGGTAATCAGGCCATTCTCCGAGAGCTTTAAGTACTTCGTCCTGAAGTCCCTTGTCGGATCCTTTAATGACCTCTTTGAAAATTTTCAAGGCAATATTGTTTCTCGTGTAAGTCAAGGCGGTGTAAAGAATAGCCTTACTTTCGCGGTCAGCGGTCGGAAGGATCTTCTCAATAACTTGTGCGGTCAGTTCCCGATTATTGGTTTCCCGGACAAGACGGAGAATGACTTCCCGAATGCATTCCTGATTTTCTTTCGGTTTACCTTTTTGAAGTTCGAGCAGTATTGGCAGTTCTGTTGTTTTCATTGTATTGGCGCAGGCACTGCTTGCGGCAATTCGGTCCCATTTGTCTTTACTGGTCGAAATTTCTTTTAGGTAAACGGGAAGGCAAGCGCGCAAATGCCGGGCGGCCGCAAGATTCAGCATAAAGCTCCAAAGAAATCCTTCATGATTGTTTACCATTTTTATGACGATTTCGTCCATTTTGGGATCTTCAATATTGCCCAGACAGAATAAGTGCAGAACAACAACGTCCCAAGGGACAGCACTTTTAGCCGCGACCGCGGCACTTTTAAACAGACCATCGGCAAAAGAGGCGTCGCCGACTCGTCCGAGAGTTTTAAGCGCGCCGAGTCTTAATTCGACATCGCCCGGCGTAACAGCAATATCATAAACAAATTGAGCGGAAACTTTACTTTTATAATTTTTAAGAATATCGAGAACGGCCAGTTTTTTGGTTTTATCGTATTTGTCGAAATCACCGATCAGAATTTTGGCGAGTTGATCATTGGAGATGAATTCGGCCAGCTGCAGTCCGGCGGAGAAAAATTCCTTTTCAGGAGCCGCGAAGGCTTCGGTCAGGAGTTTTTGTCTTTCATCGTTATTTGAAATAATAAACAGCCGTTGAAACCCGATGCTTCTTTGACGCGGGTGAAGATCTTTCGCGGTTCGAATCGAGTTATAGATCCGTTTGGCGTTTTCCGGATCCGCCTTTAAGGCGCAGGCGATCAGACCGGAAACGAGGATCGACCGATGCTTTGGATCCGCTTTTTTCCAAGCGTTTTCAAGAGCATCGGCCGCTTCTTTTCCAGTGATTTTACCGAGCGCGAAAACGGCGGCGGAATAGACCGAAAGATTATCGGAAGTCAAAAACGGAATGACGGACGAAACGGAGGACGCGTTTTTTCGTTCGCCGAGCGTTCTCAGAATACCGGGGATCAGCGAAAGATCTTTAACGGTTTTAAGAGAATCGCAAAGAGCTTTATCGGCTTCCGGACCGGGGATCTGAAGAAGGGCGATTCGAACCGGATGCGACAGTTTCGAATCGCCGAGATAACCGGACAGAACAGGAACGACGTCGGCTTTACCCTGAAGCGCCGCAATTTTGCAGGCATTTGTTTTATTTCCAATTGATTCAGCGGGATCTTTAAGAATCGCGGCCAACTCGTCCGGTTTGGCTCCCTTTGCGCCGGTAAAGTAATCCTGCGCGAAAACATATCCGCTGACCGTCAAAACGATCAGAAGACCAAGAATACATTTTTTTATTTTCATAGAAAATCTTCCTTTATAATATTATCTTAGTGTCTTTTTATATTGCGATACGCTGATTGTATTTTTACGTCAAAGGATTAGCCGATTCAATTTTATTTTCCAGTTTCAATGTCAAAGGATCATCCGGTTCACGAAGTTAATCGGAGCAAAAACAGGAAAGTAAAAAAGGACGGCGCTATAAAAATCAGACGATCCAGTCGCCTCGCGGGGTCCTGGCGCTGTAACGATTCGCTTCTTCGTCGTTGATGAAAGTCTTTTTATTGATGTCCCATTTCAAGGGGCGATTGAGCCAAAGGGCGAGCGAACCGGCGGAAGAACAGAAGGTTGCTTCGCAGCCCCGTTCGATCGGACAAGTCGGTTCACGTCGGGACCGAACACAGTCGACGAAATTGTAATCATGATTGGAGAATTGTCGAACAGGTCCGTCTTTGATCAGATCAGGAGAGCTGGCGGCGAGAAAGTTTTGACGGCCAACGGAGATCCATTCCCCTTTTTCTCCGACAAAAATCGCGCCGAACGATTGAACCGGCTGACCTTCAAGGCCGGGAACAAGACGATCGACTCGTTTATCGATTCGACCGTCAACGATTTGAGCAACGGTTCCGCTGGGATAGACGAAAGTCGTGAACTTGTATTTATCGGAGCATCCGCGGGGAATGATTTCAAATGGTTTATTGAAGGTGGGAATTTTTTTCGTTTCGCCCTTAACGACCATTTCGCCGGGAGTATTGGCGGGGCCGGGAAGGTATTCCATTCCAAGTCCCCATTGGACGATATCCCAAGCGTGAACACCGCCGCTGGCGATACCGGCATTACCGAAATCGCGGCAGAATTCCCAGGGAACGACATTTTTCGGAAAACCGAGATAATGAAAACGATGGTTGTATTCGCGCCAGGGACAAGGTCCGAGCCATCGTTCCCAATCGAGAGTGGCGGGAACCGGTTCGGCGGGCAGATCGACTTCGCGGCTCCAGGATCCGCTGACGACATAAACATGAGTGATTCGTCCAAGTCGACCGGCGCGGACGAGTTCGCAAACGTAATCGAAATAGCGGTCCGATCGCTGTTGAAGTCCGACTTGGCAGATCCTTCTGTTTTCCCGAACGACTTGGGAAATATTCATACATTCATCAACGGTCAGAGCGCATGGTTTTTCGACAAAAACATCTTTACCGCGCATGGCCGCCATTTTAACAGCGGTCGAATGCCAACGGTCGCCCATAACAATCGCGACCGCGTCAACATCTTCCCGGTCATAAAGATCAAGGAAGTCATGATACGCTTTGCAGCTTTGCCCTTCTTTGGGGATCTTTCGGTTTACATAAGATTGACGAACAATATTCATCGCGTTATTGAGCCGCCAGTCATCGACATCGGAAACCCCCAGCATTTCGACGGAAGGATTTCCCGCAAAGTTACCCAAATGACTGCGTCCGAGACACCCGATCCCGACGACACCCATTGTTGTCCGATTCATCGCGGAAACGGATCCGTCGAGTCCAAGCGCCTGACCGGCCACTAAAAGAGGAACCGATGCTCCGGCTGCTTTAAGAAAACGGCGTCTTGAAAATTTTTGATCGCTTTTTGTTTTGTTCATTTTATAAAACCTTTGCTAAAATTTTTATTATTGCAGATTTGTCTGAACCTGACATGAAATCGAAAGAGAACGCAATTCTTTTCAGACGACCGCCATTTTTATACCGATTCCATTTTGACGTTGGAACAGGAACAGCATGCCCGGCCTCTGTTCAAAGGAAAATTTTTACTTTGCGGCTTTCGCGGCGTTGGACGGTTCATCGGGAACATCGTAATCCCCGAGAATATATTGTGTTGCGGCAATATAAAATTTAACGAGAGCGGGGTCGAAAAGCGCCTTTTTAGAGTGCGCCAGGGAAGAATAAAAGACGCGTCCTTTTCCGTATTTTTGGATCCAGGCAACGCCGTAATCGTCGTCGGCCCGTTCCTGTCGAAAAGGTTTTCCGTGAACGAGATTTGATTTTTTAACATCAATGCTCAAAAGAACGCGGAGTTTATCCCGGGAATAAATCGTCGGAAAACGGAAGTATTCGTCAACCCAAAAAAAACCATCGGCGGGAAACATTTTTGTCAGCGGATGTTCCGGTTCATCAACGCGGACATGAATTTCTTCATTTTGCGTTCGATGATGAGCGTTTCGTCCGCCGATCATTTGACCGAATTCCGGGAAGAGGTCTTCGTATTTTCCGCCCCAATTGAGAAATGCGGCCGTTGTTCCGTGCATCCCCATCAGTCCGCCGCCTTCCCGGACAAAACGCGAAATATTGTCGAATAATTCCTTGTCGTTAAAAGGAGCGCCGACAATATTATTAATGAAAATGGCATCGTATTGTTTGAGATTGTTCCAGCGGAACGTTTCGACGTCTTCCGTTCGAATTGCTTCAAAAGCGCCCGTTTTTTTACCGGCTTCCATAAGAACATAATTGGCGTAAGGAATGGCACCGTGTCCTCCGTAAGAAGCGTTGACATCGTAAATAAGGAGTTTGCGTTTTTTTTTCGGCGTTGCAAACGGCTTGTCGGGAATCAGAGCGTCCATCAGTTTTTTTTCGTCAGGAGTAATACGTGACATCGGAACGATCCGAAGCGGCGGCTGCGCCTGAACCGAATTCAAAGACCCCAATGATAAAACAGCGGCGGCTCCAAACATTCCGGCGGCGAGACAAAATTCTCTTCTTTTCATTATTATTGTCCTTTTTGAAAGCAGAATTTCCAGTTGGAAACGTATTGGGAATTTTTTATTTCTCCTTGTTTTATAAGGTCAACATTTTTATTTTTTCGACGGTTGACCTCGTGAACCGGTTGTTCCTCTGACTTTGGATCGAAAAACAAAATAATTGGCATTTAACAAAGGGGAAAAATCATAAAACATCTATTGGCAGGGTTGTACTGAAAATAAAAATGTTTTTCCTGTTCTTCTTCTTCAAGGATAGGGAGGATCTTGGGAAATTTTATGATTGAAAAACGGAAAAAACAAGAGTCATCAGTTTAAGTGAATATTATCATTATACAAAATAAAAAAGAGTACTTCAATAAAAGGAATAAAATTATTACATAATAAAATTTGAAAGATTCGTGTTAAAGCATTAAATTAATACTGAAGCCATTTATAATGGCCATATTTTTAATTTCCCGGAATGAATGCCGATTGATTTCGTAAGTCGGTTGTTTTTTGGGCATTTGAACAAAAATGCCTCATCAAACATGTATTGCCGCCGTCAGATCAAGTTTAACAATCGTCCGATCAAAAAATACAACGGCAAGACGATAATTATAACGATATCCTTGACGACTGATTTCAGTTGATCGAATAAAGTACGCCGACAAAATATTATCTGACGGACAATAAAACAGCCCGGAAAAAGCAGAAAAACGCTTGTTTTATTCGGTATTTTGGGGTATACTTGGATCTGATTTGACAACGGGTTCCGTTTGTCAAAAAAGATACGCCGCCAAATAAAGAAACGCGGTCAAAAAATCGGACAGCGACCAATTACAGGAGATATTATGAATAGAAGAACGGTATTGCGGATTGTATTTTTGTTCTTTTTTATTTTGACAGCAGGCGGTGCGTTACTTATCGGAGAAGAACAGAAACTCGGATCTTCCGTTGCGGCGAAGGGACCGGACTCTTCTGTTTCCGGCCCAAAACAGTCGGCCGCCGATCCCGGATCCCTGCCGAAGGAGAAAAATTCGGTTTCCCCATCAAAAATCGTTTCGGCGGAGAACAAAAAAACGTCTTCCGTAAAAACACAGTCGGGAGCGATGAATTTTATCGATGAAGTTAAAAAAGCCAATGATCGGTTTAACGAAAAAAATTTTTCCGCCTGCCTTAAAATATTAAAAGATCTTTATGGAAAAAGTCCGGAAGTTGCTCCTCCTTATATTTATTTCGCTCAATGGCTGGCCAAGGATAAAACAGAATCGGAACGTTTTTTCAATTCGCTGGAAATGGCCGCTTTTGAATATCCGGATGATCCGGAAGCATATGTTCTGCTCGGAGAAATTTCTCTTCAGCAGAAGCAATACGCGGCGGCGGATCTTCTTTTGAAAAAGGGATCTGTTCTGATCGAAAAATACAAAGAGTCTTATCGAAAAAGAACGCTTCAAAATCTGCTGCTTCAAAGTCAGATCCGCTTGGCGGAATTCAGAATGGACACAAAAGAAATGAGTGCCCGTATTGATGATCTTCTTAAACTGAATCCGAACAGTGCCGAGATCCATCGTCAAAAGGGAACGCTTTTATTTCAAATGAATAAAGATGCTGAAGCGCAAAAACTTTTTGAAAAGGCGGACGAACTGGAAAAAGACTCCGTTAAAAAGGGAATTCCGGCCGTCGGCGCGATGGCCCAGCTTTATCTTGTCCGCGGCGATTTCAAGAAAGCGGCCGATTACATTGATAAAGCAATAGCGAATCATTCGAAGTCGAAAGAAGTTTTAGCGCTTGCCGTTGTTCATCGTATTCGAAATAACAAAATAGAAGAAGCGGCCCAATTTGCGCAGCGGCTGCTGGAAGTCGATCCTTCATCGCCCGAAACGAAAAAACTGGCGGCTCAGCTTGCTCTTTTCTCGGAAGATTTTTCCAAAGCGGAAAAACTGTTTCAGGATCTTGTCCTTCTTTCTCCGGTTGATTCAGGGGCGGTTAACGGTTTGGCGCTCGCTCTTTGTGAACAGAAAGATCGAAACAAAATTGACCGCGCGCTTGAATACGCTAAAGAAAACGCGCGTCGATCCGGTAATGAAAACAATCCGGAATATCTTGGAACACTCGCTTGGGTTTTGTTCAAACAAAAAAAATATGCAGAAGCGAATGAAGCGCTGGCTCAAGCGATTTCCGGTAAAGCGTTTAATATAACCAATATGTATTATTTGGCCAATATCGCCGTTTTTTCGAATAAAAAAGAAGACGCGATTCAAATTTTGGAAACGATTCTTAAAAAGGAAACCCCGTTTCCGAAACGCGCGGAA
>CAZZEF010000040.1:1367-25166 GCA_964652875.1 uncultured Planctomycetaceae bacterium | reverse complement strand
GCGTCCAATTGCGCAAAAAGCGTCTTTTGAAATTTTTTATTTTTTTCATCCGAAACCGTAACGGGAATTTTTCGCAGTTCAACCTTGCAATCCGCCATTTTAGCGGAAAGATCCTTAATGGCCGGATAGTCAACCAAAATATTCTGTTTATTAAGCTGAACGTCCGCGGGAAGCATTTTTTCGGGCGCCTCCAAGAGATAACGAAGCGAAATCAGACGGTTTCCCAAAATCTGACCGTCCAGAAATCGTTTGGCCCGCGCTTCTTCCGATGCTTCGAACGCTTTGTCTTTCATGTCCCGTTTGCAAAGGAGCAAAAACCATTGTTCATAAGCTTCCGGGGGAGTAAACATTTCGGCAACTATCGCGTCCATCGGACTCAAGATCCAGTCGGCATCATCAGGATGACGCAGCATCGATCCGTAAAGTTCGGTAATATTCCGCAGCGTAAACGGACCGGAGGAAGAGATCTTACCCGATCGGGAAATAATATCCAGCAACTTAAACTGAAGTATACGGGGAGAATGAAGTTTGCGTCCTTCAAGCATGATCTTAATCGCGCTGTCCCCATCGCTGACCCGAAGCTGCGCATAAGCCATAAGCGCCTGCAGATAAAAATACCGGTCAGCCATATCGCTGTTCTTTAGGGCCCGACTGCTTTGAATGAAATGTTCGACTGTCTTTAATCCGGTCTGCGCCGCCTTGAAATCGCCTCTTCGAATAAGATCTTCAATCAGTTCTTCCGACAAAGAGATGAAAATATAAGACTGATCCGACATATTCGTCCGAAACCAATTGAAGGCTCTCGTGAGAACGGAATTTTCTTTTGTCGGTTCAAACGTTTTTTTCAAACCGAACATTTTTCGCAATGCGTCTTCCTGCAAAAAAGAATCTTTATATTGAAAAGCGGAAATCGACGATTCATAAAAACAAGCGGCCGCTTCGGTGAATTTACCCGCGCCGATCTGCAGTCGTCCCAATTCATAAAAAGCGGTTGCGGTCAAAGGATGATCCGTTTGATTGCTCGTCACAACGCTGCTTTTGAAAATATCGCGCGCTTCGTTCTTTTTACCGACCCCTTCAAGAGCCAAACCAAACAGAACATCCAACGATGTGACCGACCAGTGATTCGCCGGAACTGAGCGGACCCGAAATGTTTCAAGAATGGCCGGACTCAATTCGTCATAATCAATCATCGGTCCGAGAATGTCTATTCGGCGTCTCATCGAAAGCGTCAGACAGCGCAAGATCTCCATCGGATTGATACGAACCATTTTCAATTGGGAAATCATTCCCCCTTGCTGAATTCGTTCTTTTGTGAGAACATCGCCAAGCGTTATCGTCGCGTTTCTCGGAAAGATCCGAAGTGCGTTCGTCCGCATACCCGGCCCCCAAGGAACCGAAAACGCCGTTCGGGCCGCATCTTGAATTCCAACCGCGTATTCAACCCGCGCAAGCCATTGCGGATACTGGGCATGAAGCATAACCGCGTTATTATAACATTCCAGTGCGGACCGTAAATCACCTGACATATAAAACGATTCGCCCAGCATCGTATAATAACATATTGAATCTATCCAGCGCTTGGGTCCTATTCGCAGTGAATTTTTCAATTCTTCTTCATAAAACGCCCGGGCGGAATTGGGATCCGCTTTGAAAAGAAAGATCTCGCCGGCAAAATAACGATCTGACGGATAAGGACCGTCCTGCGCCGAAACTCTTCCGACCAAAACAAACAAGACAGCGATAACCCCCAATGAAATACTTTTTATCGTCCAAAATTTTTTCGATATCCCAAACATGAGAGTTCTCCGTTTAAAGATCTTAAGAAAGTTTTATGCCAAAAACAGAATGCTGTTCCGTATCTTTACCGATTGTTTAAGAAAGCACAAGAATGCATGACCGTAAAACAAAAATACAATAACATATATTTGAAACAGTTTTTGTCAAAACAAATCAATTCAATGAAACGGTCAACTATTATTATATACAGGCGCCGAAAAATTAATCTTTTGAAATCTCTTTTTTTAAAAAAAACTTTTTTCATACCGGTTTTTTAATCGCTACCGTATGATTATTTGAGAAATTTTCCCATTTTAAAGATAAAGAAGGTAAAATTTAATAAAAAGCGGGAAAAGGTTCTGTTCAAAACCAATTTTTCTTGTTAAAATTAATTTATAATTTCAACAAAACAGAATTCATTTCATTTCTCGATTACATTACTGCTTGATTATATCGAAAAAGAAATTTCTGTTGGTCATAAAATGAAAAAATAGAAAAAAATTATACTAAACAGCGTAAGTCCCAACGGGATCTTTCTCTGTTTACAGTCGTTTTGCCGGAAGGTTGAAGATTCATGGATACGGTACTGAAAGTATCACTTGGAGACAGAAGTTACTCCATTGAAATCGGCGAGGGCGGCCTTGACCGAATTACCGGATTTGTTCGCAATTTTGGAACGATCAGTCAAATCGCGGTCGTTACAGACGAAAACGTCAACGCGCTTTTCGCGGAACGGGTTGTTCGTTCACTGACGCATTTTGGTTATGACGTAAACTTGTTTGTCGTTCCGGCGGGTGAAGAGAGTAAATCGCTCGGTATAGCCGCCGAACTTTGGGATTCGTTCCTTGAACGCAATATCGACCGCAAATCATTTGTCATCGCGCTCGGCGGGGGCGTTGTCGGCGATCTGGCCGGTTTTATTGCCTCGACTTACGCAAGAGGTATCCGGCTGTTTCAGATCCCGACCACTCTTTTAGCCCAAGTGGACAGCTCTGTTGGCGGAAAAGTCGCAATCAATATCAAAGACGGTAAAAACATGGTCGGCGCGTTTCATCAGCCTTGCGGCGTTTTGATCGATCCGAATACTCTAACCTCTTTGGATAATATTCAATATCATTCCGGACTCGGGGAAGTTCTGAAATACGGTGTTTCACTCGACGCCGATTTCTTTGCCTTTCTGGAAGACAACGTTGAAGCTATTCGCCGGAAAGACTCCGAAGTTCTCAGTAAAATCATTACGCATTGCTGCCATATCAAAGCGGATATTGTTGAAAACGACGAAAAAGAGGAAATCGGACTTCGAACCCTTTTAAATTACGGACACACGTTCGCTCACGCAATTGAATCCAAGGCCGGTTACGGCCGAACCGCTCACGGAATGGCCGTTTCCGTCGGCTCGATTATCGCTGTTAAACTGGCGGCTCTGCTTCATAAAAAGGGGGATCGAAGTTTTGTCGCGGTTGACGATGTTTGTGTCGAACGCCAGGTTTCGCTCTATCGGCGACTTGAAATGCCGACAACATTGCAGGATCTCGAAATGAACGATATTCCAACTCATGCCCTTATCGAACAGATGAGCAAAGATAAAAAAACCGCCAACGGTCAAATCGGATTCGTTCTCCCAATCGCGCTGGGCAAATGCAAAATGTTCACCGATGTCTCCTTGGCGGACGTTCAGGAAGTTGTCGATAAATGCCGAAGCCGCGCTTCGATCTTTTAATATCCCTTTTTTTGCGGATCTTGATCAAGGCGGTAACGTTAAATTCAAAACGGGCCGCCGCTTTTTGAGTTTCCCGGTTTTTTGCGGCAGGATCTTCCCGGCGACTTTAATTGATGAGTTTTGCGGTTCGGCTGTTCTTCTGTTGTCAGAATTAAAAAATAAATTGAAGCGGTATAAAATACTAATTTTAATATCAAGTTCCGGCCTGACGTCATTTCGGAAACGGATGATAAATCGGTCGGCGCCTAATGAACATTCCTTTCCAGCATCAAAAGAACAGCCTATTCATAAAGTCAATCGACGGAATTCCGAACATTATAAAATAAGGACAGTATAAACGTTTGGAATCGATTTTTATTTTACAAAAGACTGTCGACAAAAAAGTATATTGGTGAAAATAATGCAAAACGAATTTGACATGATTAAAGACGCGGTTGATTACATTCGCGGTTTTTGGACCTCAAAGGCTGAAGTCGGTATTATTCTCGGAACCGGACTGGGAAATCTCGCCTCTTCGATAATTCCGGATATTATTCTGCCTTACGGAAACATTCCGTATTTTCCTCAATCAACGGTCGAATCGCATGCCGGTAAATTGATCCTCGGTACCCTTGAAGGAAAATCGGTCATCGCAATGCAGGGCCGATTTCACTTTTATGAAGGATATTCAATGAAACAGATCACCTTTCCCGTTCGCGTCATGAAAGCGCTCGGAGCGGAAATTCTGATCGTATCCAACGCCTGCGGCGGGTTGAATCCTCAATTTCGGGCCGGCGATATCATGCTTATTGAAGATCATATCAATCTGCTGGGCGGAAATCCTCTTATCGGACCGAACGACGATCGGCTCGGTCCCCGTTATCCGGACATGATCGAACCTTACTCCCGCGATTTGATCAACTGCGCTGAAAAAATCGCTCTTGAAAATCAACTGAAAGTTCAAAAAGGCGTTTATGCCGCCGTTTCCGGTCCAAACTTGGAAACGCGCGCCGAATATCGCTTTTTCCGCGGTATCGGAGCCGACGTCGTCGGAATGTCAACGGTTCCCGAAGTGATCGTCGCCGTTCATGCCGGAATGAAAGTTCTGGGCTTTTCCATTATTACCGACATGGGCCTTCCCGACGCTTTGGAACCGGTCGATATTCAGCGTATTCTCAAAACAGCGGAAACTGCCGAACCGAAAATGAACACCATTATTAAGGGGATGATCAAAACTTTATAACCGGTTTCTTTTAAGATCTTTCCGAAAAGGATCGAATTACTTTCCCGCTAAACACTCCAAGGCCGCAGAATATGTTGAACACTCGGAAGAAGGAATAGAGCGGGAGATCCTTCCGACCCCCCAAAGCCTCATTATATACCAAGGCCTCATTGCCTCATTATATCCCAATGTCTCATTATGTTGGTCTCATGACATATTAATTGGTGTCATGACATATTATTGGTGTCATGACATATTATTGGTGTCATGACATATTATTGGAGAGTTAAAAAATACAATCGTTTGACAACGGATTGTATCCGCATTTATAATTGTATCCGCATTTATATGTTGGGGGCATGACAAATTTTCCGTTTCAGGACTGAAAGAACAGTCGGGGTCCAGGTCATTGGAGTAAATGACGGAAATGACGGCCTTATAAATTATACCGATTCCATCATGAATTTTCCGTTATAACGTCAAAAAACAGCCGATTCACGCAGTCAATCGGCAAAGATGGCGGAAAATTTAAAATAAAAGCAGTATAAAAGTCATTCTGAAAATTTTTGACTCGCGATTGACTCCGTTAATGTCTGTTTTTTAGTCCCGTTTACGACAAGTTCTTAACCCGCTTGCGAAACAGACTCAGCGTCGCAAGAAATAATACCGGCAAAGTCAAGTGTTTTACCGCTTTGCCGATACTCAATTTCAATATCGCCAAAAGGAACGTCCTGCCGTACCCGGGCGTATTCATGCCGGACCAGTTCCAAAACAGCCAAAAAGATCCCAATCAGTTTCTGACGATGCGTCTGCCCCTGAAACAAGGAAGAAAATTCCAGCTTCTGCTCCCGTTTGAGACGATTGTAAATTCGCTGCATATGAACGGAAATCGGAGTATCGTCGTAAACGATCTTATGCTTCATTGACGGCGACTGGTTGCGAAGTATTCGTCCAAACGCGCTGACAAGATCCCAAAGTTCGACATCCTGAATCGGTGCTTCCGCAGGATCGGGCGCCTTATGAACAAGATCATTGGATAGACGCGGATACCGTTTCTGCCAAATTCGGCTTCGTTCTTCCAAAACGCCCGCGTTTTCGCAAAATTTCTTATAAGAAAGAAGCTGACGGACAAGATCTTTTCTCGGATCTTCCAGTTCTTCTTCGACTTCCTCTTCCGTCGGAAGCGCCTGAAACGATTTAATTTCCGCAAGTGTACTGGCAACGACAATGAAATCGCCGATATTATCCGCGTCAAGCTCTTCAAGCAAATCAATAAAATCCAGATATTGATTGACAATCATCGCGATCGGGATCTCCATTATATCCAGCTCATGTTTTCTCACGAGATAGAGCAGAAGATCAAGCGGTCCGATATAATTTTCGAGCTTGACTTCAAACATCAGGCGACCTTCCATTGACCGTTAAGAACATTGAGAATCAAATCAACTTCGGAAAGATCCAGCGCGAGTTCTTGGGCGATTTCTTCTCTGCTTTTATTCTGCTTCAAAAGTTGGCGAACCGCCTTGCTTTTTTCGATACGGGTCATTCCCGGCGCGGTACCCTTATTTTCCGCCGTCGAACCGGACGCCGCCGAATCATTCGCCGTTGAATCATTGATTGCCGCTTGATTTTTTTGGTCAACGTCGTTTTTCGAATGATCTTTCGGAGCGAAAATTCCCATTAGATCGACCGCCGAACAGGAAGCGGAAAAATTCGTGTCCGAGGGCTGAATATCGGAATCCCGAGAATCAAACAAATTGTCCCCGCCGTTATCCGTGTTTTCCAAAGTCCCCCAACAATCGAAATCAAGATCGGAATTTTCTTCGCTTCCGTCTTCAAAATATTTTTTATAATCTTCGCTTTCATCATAATCATTCGGCGCGTCGCTATTTCGTTTTGAAGACCCGACCGATGAAGGCTCGAAATGAAAACCGGAAAAGGTTTCCGATTTCTTATGCGCCGCGTCGCGTCTTAAAAGCATCTCCTTTTGAACCTCTTGAATATTCTCCGTCGAGGCCGCCTTCCTAAGTGTCCGCTCAAGATCGTTCATTTGCCCCCGAACTTCATCTTTCAATTCGGAAAACATTCCGGACGCCGCCCGCTCCTTCGCTTCCCGGGAATAAAACGTCTTTTCAAATTTGACTATCATTCTCGATAATCTTGCTGCCGAAATATCGGCCGCTTCCAAAAGAGAAGTTATCCGCCGTTCTTTTTCTTCCAGCTGTTTTTCCAGCGCTTCCAATCGGTTCGCGATGTTCTCCTTTCGAATTTCATCCCCCGTCCCCAGCGACGAACGGCCGCTGATCCCGGACTTTCTTTCCCGATGAATAAACGATCCGGTCCAAAGAAGAACGCCGCCTCCGGCAAGTATAATCAGGGGATTGGTCAGTAAGGAAAACATTTCGGCCTTTCGATAAAAATTAAGGGCTCTTATTTGAAAATATTTTCACAAAGTATAAAGTTTGTTCAGAAAACGGACAAGATCAGTTTCAAAAAATACCCGCTTTAAGACTCTTATTTATTTGGAATTTCAATACTTGCCATTACCTATTTTACCCTCTCTTTTTATCTTAATATTACATAAAAAATATTTTAAAAAATAATAATGAAAATGCGGGAAATCAGTTTTTTTTTGCTTGCAATGGTTTTATTATATGGTAGACTTTCTTCTGTTGATGGGAAACTTACCCAAAAACATTAAATAACGATTATTTTTGTGGGAAATTGACCCAATCATTAAAATAACTGGTGAAATGATGACCGATGAAAAAGCGCTGATCCTTGGTGAATACAGCCGTCGACTGGACGAGCGCTTTCGTTTTTCACTTCCCAGTGAAATCCTTGAAGTCTTCAAACCCAAAGACGGCGACTGCATGCTGGCCAAAGAACGGCCCGGCTGCATCAGTCTTTGGGATAAAGAAGCTTGGGGGCGCAAGGTAGATGACCGCGTTGATCTTATTCAGCGGCATATGAACCTTGGTGATTTGGAAAAACATCTTCCCCAACTTCAGCTGTTTGGCCGACTCATGTCGACCCGGCAGCGGCCCATTCAGATGGCCGGAAAAGGCCGTCTTGTTTTACCGGAAGGATTTCGGGAATTCTTAAAAGCGGAAGCAGGAGGCGAGCTCATGATTATCGGCGCTGCAGTCTGTATCGAAATTTGGAATCCCGATTGTTGGCTGCGTTATATCGAGAAGAAAATGCCGAAATTCCGCAAACTTCTTACTCGTTTATCCGCAGGAGTCTGATTCAATCCGTTCGTTGATCTCTTGACGAGGTCCGCGTTCCTTGAATCTCTCTTGTTTCTGATGAAATCGTTGACACAAGGTTCGATCATTCGAATTCCAAAGCGTTTCCGGCTTTCATGAATTTCGAAAGAATCTGATCCCGACTTCCAGAAAATTCGATCCTTCTTCCGGGCATTGTATTTATTTTTTACCGTTATAACAAGATTAATTTAACCAGATTCACAAATTATCAGCCATTTCGTTTGACCGCCGGTAAAACCGCAGGCAGAAAGATCATTTTATCTTGTTTTCGATCGGTTCGAAAACATAAATTTCTTTCAGTCAAAATGAATCAAACAAATTGCGCTTTATTATAGAAGACACCATTCCGCCGCTGAATTTCAATTTGATCCGAATGTTACCCAAAGGCCGTCACCCGATGGGAAATGCAAGTCGTCACAACTTATAATTGTTTCGGATTAAAAAGATTTTTGGCGGCGGTTTTTTATTTCTTGAAAAAATCCTTTTGCCATTTTTTATATACTGCTTTATCTATTTCCGCCGAGTGACTTTTTGACGCGATGTTTTTTACCGCCATTCTTTTTATCCTGTGTTCTCGTTTTCTTCATTTTTTATATTTTATACTGCTTTTATTTTAAATATTCCGTCGTCTCCGCCGATTGACTGCGTGAATCGGCTGTTCTTTTGACGTTATAACTGAAAATTCATGATGGAATCCGTATAACAACTCTGACTTGTCAACAATACGGCTCCCTGCCCGTTTTTCTTTTATTATCCATTCTTTTTTTCTTTTTTATTTTATTAATTCGATCAATCTAAAACGATAAAATTTCTTTCCATCTGAAAAATACTTTGATTCGAACAGTTTGTCTTCTTGTTGAATAAAATTTTCCTTCTCATAAAATTGTCATTATTTTCTTAAAATGCTCTTGATCTGTTTTGGAAAAATTCATTATAATTCGCGACCGTGTTATTTACAGACCGATTTAAAATTGTTTTTTTCGCCGCGTTGTCAAAAAGATTTCCGATTATCGAAAGCGACCGGGAACAAGACGAATAAAACTATTGTTTTACGGGATAAATTGCCCTAAAAAATTTTCCGTTCATTCGGATCAGAACCAGAATGTATTTTTAATCAGATCAAAATTGTCCCTTGCAATCATAAAATTTAAAACGCTTCGAAAGCGTTTTATTCAATCATCGCCAACGGCGGAACAAGTTTGTTTTCAAGTCGCGGGGACATTGTGTCTTCTTTTCGCTCTGATCTTTTTTACTCCTTTTACCGCATTGGCCCAAAACGATTTCAATTTTAATTATTCCGGAACAGGGCAGCCTGATCTTGTTTATCGGGAACCGACGGCAGTCAACTCCGTTATGACGCCGGAACAGGAAGAAGCGCTGATGAAAGCTTATGACGAAAAGCTTTTCGGCCAAATGAAATTTTTTACTCCTGCCCGCGCGGCCTCCGATCAAACAATTTCCGTCACCTCTTCCTTTGGCTGGAAAGGGAGCAAGCCGGAAGATGGAGAAGTCTATATTCTCGCGGGTGACTGTCAAATCGTTCAAGGAACCGATCGGGTTACCGGTCCCAAAGGGGTCGTTTGGATCCGCCGCAAGGGCAAGATCACCGGACTTAATGAAAATCAACTTTTCGTTTATTTGGAAAAGGAAAGTTCAAAAACAGCTCTTGGAATAGAGCTGAATTCCGTTTTCGTGGACGCCCTGACCAATGATCAAGGCTGGTTCGGCATTTTCCGTTCATCAAACGAGATCAATCTTCATATCGCCTCGCCGGGAACCGGTCAGCTTGACCCGGACAAGATCTTTCTGCGCGCCGATCTCATGCGGGCACGATATTTTCAAAACGCGTCTTCTCAAAGTCCGTTCAAAACGGAATCGACTGTTAAAGGAACAGGGAACCGGACCGTTCCGACCGGATCGGATCAAACTGCCGGATTCGGCCAGAAAAGCGTTCGCATTCAACAAACAGGACGTCTGACGGAAAGCGTTGTCGGCGACAGTCCGTTTCAATCATCCTCGGCGTCGTTCCGAAAGATCCGCTTTTATTCCCGTCATGAAACCGGAAGCGGTATAAAATTCGAAACCGATCCTCTTGATGCCGGCAAAAAAATTCTGACGATCGATCACGGAGTAACGCTTGTTATTGAAGGCGCCTCCATCAACGGAAAAGATCTTCCTTCCTTGGGAGGACAATCGGATATTATCGACATTTCAGCGGATTCGGCGGTCATTTGGACTTCCGGAATCACCAATATCAGCGCCGGAGAAGAGATCCAGCAATCGAACGAGGTTGACATGGAGATCTTTTTATCGGGCGATATTGTCTTTCGGGAAGGCGAACGGGTTCTGTATGCCAAAAACATGTATTATGACGTCAAACACCGAATCGGACTGATCCGGAACACGGAAGCGGTCATACCGATCCCGGATCGGCCGGGCGGCTTTCTGCGCGTTAAAGCCGATGAGATCGAACAATATACCCCCAACAGTATTCTGGCAAAAAAATCCTGGGTGACGACAAGTATGATGGGCGAACCCGGTTATCGGCTTCAGTCGGGACAAATCCGCGCGGAAACACGGCAGACTCCTTTATTCGATTTCGAAACAAGACAACCGGTGATCGATCCGGAAACCGGACGGCAAAAGACCAAAAGCGAACAATTTTTAATCGCCGAAGACAACTCCGTCGATATTGGACCCGTGCCCGTCTTCTATTGGCCCTGGATGGCAATGGATACACGCGACCGATCCTTATATCTGCGCAATCTGCAAGTCGGAAACGATTCTGTTTTCGGGGCGCAGGTTCGAACAACCTGGAACCCTTATCAGATCCTCAATATGAGCGACTGCCGACCGGAAGGAACCGATTGGGATCTCAATCTCGATTATTTGTCCAAACGCGGACTCGGACACGGCATGAGTTTCCTTTATAACCGGGAAGATCTCTTCGGTTATCGAACTCCCGCAATCGGAATGGCCAATTTTTACGGAATCAGTGACAGCGGTACCGATAATCTCGGACTCGACCGGCGAAGCGTTCCTTTCGAACATTCCTATCGGTACCGGGCTCTTTGGAAACACCGGCAAATTGTTTACCTGCCAACCTGTCTGGGCAGTTTCGGTAACGATTGGGTCCTTTCCGGTCAGCTCGGTACGTCAAGCGACCGGAATTTCATTCCGCAGTATTTTGAACAGGAATGGTATGACAACCCAAATCCGGAAACAAACATCGGAATGAAAAAAACCATCGACAATTCGTCGTTCTCCTTGAGCGCGTCGTTCCGGCTGGATGATTTTTACACGCAAACAAGTACTCTGCCGAAAGCGGAACATTACTGGCTCGGAAAATCGCTCTTGTGTAATAATATCAACTGGTACGAACACACCAAACTTTCCTATTCCCAATTCCGAACAACGACTGCCCCTTACGCAACGGAAGACAAGAATATGTTCCGTTATCTCGATTGGGAATTGGCAAGCGATTCCGGTTCGAACTCCCCTTACAGTGACGAAACCAAAACGCTCGATGCCAATTCTTTCAATTTTTCGACCCGTCATGAACTGGACGCTCCGATTCAGGCCGGGCCACTTAAAGTGACTCCTTATGTTTTGGGGGAATACGCTTTTTGGGGAACCGGTTACACAGAAAACGATATTAATCGGGTTTACGGACGCGGCGGACTGCGGCTCAATCTCCCCGTTTGGAAAGTCGATTCGGAAGTCTCGAATGAGACGTTTTATTTAAACGGACTGGCGCACAAAATGAATTTCGCCATCGATGCCTCCTGGTCGGACACCAATGTCGATTTCGACAAATTGATTCTTTACGACGCTATGGACGACTGGCAGATCGAAGAATTCCGCCGACGGTATTCCGTGACAACTTACGGGGGCGCCATCCCTGTTAAATACGATGAACGATTTTACGCGCTGCGGCAGGGTCAGCTGGCCGGGTCGGTTACTTCTCCCAATACGGAAATTGCCGATCGATTGAAACTCGTTCGTTTCGAATGGCAAAACCGATGGCAGACCAAACGCGGACCGGTCGGAAAACGACACACGATCGACTGGATCTCGTTCGACGCCGGTCTGAATGTCTATCCGGACAAAGAAATGAATTACGACGAAAATTTCGGACTGGCCGATTACAATTTCTCTTGGCTCGTCGGCGACCGGTTTTCCGTTCTTTCGTCCGGTATTTACGACTTCTTCGGTACAGGTCAGCGCGTTACCCGATTCGGCGTTATGGCCCGACGACCCTGGCTCGGAAATATCTATGTCGGCGTTGACCGATACGGCGGACCTCTCGACAATACCTATTTGAACGCTTCCCTTGATTACCGGCTGTCGGAAAAATACGCCATTAATTTCGGCACCTCTTACGATGTCAGCCTCGGCGAAAACGTCGGTCAGAATCTCGGAATCAGCCGTATTGGCGAATCCTTCATCTTTACCCTGAACGGAAATATCAATACCAGTAAAGACAATTGGGGCGTCAGTCTCTCTGTCATTCCGGTCTTTATGGTCAATCCCAAACGCGTCGAAGAAGGGAATCTCAATTTTCAAAACGCGTTTAATTAACAGACAAAATCCAAACCGCGTCCGATCTTGACGGCTCAATCCGATCTTGACGGCTCAATCCGATCTTGTCCAACATCATTCGCCGTCTGTCTGTTGCCGTCGGCATAAAATCGCCGATGAACCGGATATTTTTCTCTCGCCTGACAAGTCTCCGCTTAATGAAGAAAGCCCGATTCAACAAGGAAACCGAATTTTGCGCGGAAGACCCTCTTGGTCAAAATATCAACCGTTTCGCTCCCTCAAAATGGCCTTTGCGGCTTCGGTCGATACTAAAATCCAGTCGACAAACAAAAGCCAAAACTCCAGCAGCAGTCGGACACCAATAAAAGAAAGAATCGTTACTGTCCAATGCCAAACAAGAGCCAGTAAGGAGAGCAGCATACTTTCAATTTCACCGTTCATCTTAACAATTGCAATACCGCAAATTACAGTATAACCAAGCAGACTCAATAAGAGTCCGACAATGGATAAAATATAAATTATCTGACAGATCAAATAATTGACTTTTGGAAATTGGAAATTTTTCAGAAGCAAATCACCCAGCCAGCCAAAGAAATGAAAAGGCTTTTGCTCTTCAGTCAACACAAATCGAATCAGACGGGAAGGGTCAGTCTCCGCGTAATTTTCCTTCTGACCGTCCGGATTTCCGTTCGTCGAATAAGCAGCCCCTCCCAAAACTTGACCGGACGGATTATTTCCGATCCCGGCGAACATGTTGCTCATCGGATCTGAAAAATTATCACCCGGCGATTGAAGATTATCTTGAAGCGAATACGAAAAATCATCAGTATTTTGGGACACTCCGTTCATCGGGGCAGATCGATTCTCCTGCGGATTTCTGATCAGTTTGTTCTGCGGCTTCGGCGGTATTATCGGAGCAATGTCAGGGATCGGTGAATACGAATTCGACTGCGTCAACTTCGATAGATCATTTTTGACTCCTGTCTGTTTTTTGCCAAATACCAATCCGGGAATCTGCTGGGCGGTTCCCTTTTGCCCTTCCATCGTCTCCATCTTGGTTTCAGGGAAAATTACTCCCTGCTTCGCGTACTCCATCAGCTGACGATCGTTAACAGGTCCCTGTTTGATTCCGTTCTCATTAATAAAAAACCAATACGCCATTGATTCCGCCTCGTTTTTCTTTTTACAGGATTAGAATTTAAAAGCCGCGTTTACATACATACCGATTTCTTTCCGTATTTTTCGTTCAAACATTAAAAAGGCAGTCGATACATTTCGTCAATCGACGAAAAATTTAAAAAGAGTTCAGTATTAAAAATACTTTCATTAATTATTTTAAATATTGCGTTATTCAAGTTTCGGTTCTGTTTTTATCAAAAATTAAACCGGAGAGAATAAAAAGATCTGAACTTTCACCAATGGACCATCATCCGTCATCTTTAAAGATAAAGCAGAAACGTTATAACAGGGCGTCTCTGCAATCAACCTCTTTTTCGCCCCTCTTTTGTGTTTTTCATGGTTGCCACTTTTTCCTCTTGAAAAAAATCAGGACGGTTCGAAATGCCGGACAGTTCATCTTCCCGATTCGTGTTGCACCATATACTGATAAATTTCCTCAAACCGCTGTCTTGCCCCTGATGATGTTTTGGAATTATTTTTTGTCATTAATACTATTTCTTTAAAATTCATTCCATTGAGATTCGAACTTTGTATTTTATAATCGGCACCTTGTTCGATCATGTACTTGGTTATTTCAACCCCGTTACTTTTTTTTTCGATAAGTACCAAACAAACAATGTAAAAATAAGGTATTCCTTTTTCATCTTTTGCGTTGATCGATTTTGGATTGGTCAGTAATTTCACAACTTTAAAGCTATCGCCTGATTCACGAGACGATTCCGAATAAGCCAGAAGATACCCATAAAGTAATGGTATTTTATTATTAGGGGTTATGTCCGCCCCATGCGAAACAAGATAGTCAAGTATTTCATAACTGGCCATTTTCCATACCGCTAGAAGAATCGTGCTATCAGACTTTTGGTCATATTTCGCGTTGATATCAGCTCCTTGATCAACTAAAAATTTAACCATATCCAAGTCGTTCTTCACCACCGCCGCCATTAGCGCCGTCCCTTTCTCCATATTTTTATAAGAATAATGAAACGAGCCGATTTCATTAATATCGGCCCCTTGCTGAATCAGATAACGGGCAACCGGAATACTCCCCTTTTCCGCGGCTGTGATCAGCAGTGTTGTCCCGTCGGATCCCTTTTGATGAACATCGCTGCCATAGGCCGAACAAAACTGGTCGATCTCTTCCTGATCTTCTTTACTGAACGATACGTTATTTTTCGAATCGCTCTTGCTTAAAGGCTCCTTTGTTTGGCGGTTCTGTTCTTTATTTATTTTCGGTTCGCTTTCACTTTCTTCGTTGCCTTCCGGCTCAAAAGGATTTCTGCTCTTCTTTTTCGGCGGTTTGTCATCAGACGACTTCTCGACTGACTTTTGACCTAAAGCATTCGAAGACGCATTCTCTGTTTTAACGGTGGACACCGCTTTTTGATCCTTGTTCGGTAAAGATGGATCGGAATGATCCGATTGACCGGACGATTCGGAAGAAGTCTTGTCAGGAGATCCGGAAGCGTTCGAATTTTCGTCCGCGGCCGAATTGGTGATTGGATCGTTGTTCGACGGACGCGTTACAAAATAGAGCGGAACCGCAATTAAGGACAGAACGATCAACATTACTATTGAACCGGTAAAAAACCCCTTAAGAAAATCATTGTTCTTCGGACCGGTTTCAAATGCCGTATTGTCAAAAGAATAGTCTGAATAATTTTCTGAATACTCGATACCTTGCTGCTTATAATAATCCAATGAATCGGCGGATTCGGACGCATTCGTCTCATAAGAGGAAACATTGGCCCCGTCCCGACCGGCCGGTTCCGATACGTTATAATTGTTTTTATTACCGTAAGCGAAAGAGGACTGCAAGATCGGCAGCTGGCCCGCCTTCCCTTTTTGACCGATCTCCGTTTCAAGCAATGTCTCGACGGAGATCATTTTATCCGCGGCCATCTTTTTCAGCTGACGCTCCGAAACAGGCCCCTGTTTCACTCCCGAATCATCGTAATAATACCATAACTGCATTCTTCACTCCTAAAATAACAAATTGTAAACTCTTTTATTGCAGATTTTATATTTCAACATCAAAAGCCAATTCACAAAAACAATCGGCGGTATGATATATTCTTTATCACAAAAGGACTTTATTTTTCTTTCACTCAGCACTCCAAAAATATTTTCCGAAAATTGCGGGTCAACTGCGTTAATAAAATTATCAGATCACAGGACAGCATTAGTTTTTTTCATATGTCGTTCTGTGTAAAATATTTTATAAGAATTTTATAAGCTCTTGTCACTTGTTTGATGCCGTTCCCATATTGTCCCTCTTTCATGGACACAGGAAGTTTCGTGTAATTCCCTCCAAAACTAATCGAATGACAATCATTACTGAGAATAATATTTATCAGCTGATCGTTTAAAAAAAACATGTCAAAATCTCCTCTAACATTTTGAAAAACCGTATCATTTATATTTTTGTATTTGACCTCCCAATCGATATTAGGCAAATAGGCCATTCTTTGTTTTTTATTATTCAATAAAGAGATCTTCCGAGTATTAAAATGATCATTTTCGGTCGTTGATATAACAAAAACAATATTTCCCGACAAAGTACATTCTTTTTTAAGTTCGAATCCTAAAGAAAATAAAGCAAAATAAGATACATCGATCACATGATATTTTTTGTCATTTGATGAAAATGGATATCTGAAATAATCATTGTTTTTTGAAAATCTATTGTTCCACCAGGTACAAGATAACACACACATTTTAAATTTATCCGAATAATCCAATCTAAATTCACAAGACTTAAAAAACTTAAATAAAAAATCTCTCTCTTGAGGGTCCTCAATTTGAGACAGGGTATAAGCAAGACAATCTTCTTTTTGCCATTGATCAACAGGCTTTAATGGATTAAATATTTTCTTTTTTCCTGATCTTGGAACAGCAGGCGATTGAAATGAAGGGGCATTAGTACCCGGTTTATTAACCGGATTGTAAACCGGATTGTAAGCCGCGGGTTTTCTGACAGGAGGTTTTCTATCCTGCGCTTCTCTGCTCTCCTTTTCCAGTTCCTCTTGAAAAGCAGCGTCCTCCTCCTCTTCTTTATTTATTTTCGCCTTGGCGCGGACGTAATCCTGATCGTCTTCGGAAAGATCGTCCAAAGCGACCTGAATCAAATTGCCGTTCCGCCTTTCCAAGGTTGCTTTTTTGCTTTCAGAAGAATAGCCGATATATTTTGCCTCAACAGTGTACTCTTTGTTCGAACTGCGCCAAAGTCGTAATTCCTCCGATTGACCTGATCCAGTCAGAACAAGAAACATAAGACAAATCATCAAGAAATTTTTCATTGCTGTCCCGCTTTCTGTTAACTTTTGACCTCTTATACCGGCTGTAAAATAATGCAAAACGCCGGAATATCAAATAAGATGCAGCAGATACCAATTGCACTTTATTTTCCTGACCGGACATCAAAAACGGCGAATCACCAAGTCTGACGGCGGAATTTTAAAATGCTGACAGTATAAAATCTGATCTGAACAAAAAGATAATGAAAACGTTCCGAAACTCTTATACCGATTCCATCATGAATTTTCCGTTATTACGTCAAAAGAACAGCCGATTCACGCAGTCAATCGGCGGAAACGACGAAAAATATAAATTAAAAGCAGTACAAATCTGCTTCATCGCAATTATTCGTCTTGACATCAAAAGACTGCCGATTTACAAAATCAACCGGCAACGGAAATAGCGAAAAATTATAACGCGGACTGAATATCTTGCTTCCCGTTTCCCTCATCTTTAAATTATGACGAAAGGCCGGGGCAAAAAAGAGGCGCCAGCCTTCTATTGCTCACACCTCGGTACCTTGCGAGAACCGTTATGCCCGCAACACGACTGACGCCCCCTCTTTAAAAACTTCACTCTGATAACAGATCTGATACGGACAATAATGATTAATCCGATTTCAATTTATTATCAGGTCATTCCAAGATGAGCCAGCAAGCCGTGTGTCAGGGCAAAGTCGATTATATCAGTCGTATTTCTCCAGCGCCAAATTCCAATGAACCCCCGATTCAACAAGTCAACCGGCAGAAAGGACGGAAAATAAAAGGAAAGCTGGTATTAAATACTAACTGTATATATATTACAAAATTAATCGCAATTCAAATCTCTTATTGATACTTGCAAGGTTTCAGGTGCGAGAATACGACTTTTGTGTCTGAAATTTTAACTTGTTTTTATATAGTTTATACTCCTTCTTTTGGTCTGCGCGGCATTTTTTATTTCTGCCGCGTGTTTTTCTAACGCCGAGATCCCTTTTTAACACCGAGAATCCCGGATCTTTTCAGAATTCTATACATTACGAAAATTCATTAAAAGTTTAGCTCTTAAAAATAACAATTTCCATTTCAATCCTTATTTTAATCAAAGACAATTTCATCGTCAAGAAAAAAGACGAAAGCAAAATAAAAAATTTAAAAATATTTTATTTTTACTTGAAAATTCATAACAGATCAATTATATTTTAAAAATGGTGTTTTTTATAAGTTTATTCCTTTTTTCAATTGAGCTGTCTGTTAAATTCGGTTCGTTTTTATTAAACAGTATTTATACCGACAACATTTTAAATTTTTCACCAGTTATATCGATTCCATCTTGAATTTTCCGTTACAATGTCAAAAGAACAGCCGATTCACACAGCCAATCGGCGGAAATGATGGAAAAATAAAAGCAGTATAAAATATGTCCTCCAAAAAATTTTCTTCCGATGCCGATTCAACTCTTTATGTTAATAAAGAAGAAATCAATCCGACTTCAACAACACTGATCATTCAAATAAAAAACAATGAAAGCGCCGCTTGGGAACGCTTCATGAAATTGTATGAGCCGCTCATCCGGTACTGGTGCCGCAAACAGGGCGGTATTCTTACCCGAAGCGACCGGCAGGACATCACACAAAAAGTCTTTATCAAAGTCAGCAAAGCTATTACCGGCTTCGATGAAAAAAAAGAAGACCGATCTCTGCGCGCCTGGCTTCGAACCATTACGGACAACACGATTATCGATACACTGAAAAAAATCAATCAACAGAAAAATGTCAACCGGCTCATGAGCGATACCGGCCATTTCAAAGAACCTTATAATCTCCCCGCCACTTCCACCGAACTCTCCGAAGACCCCAATGAAAAGATCATTTTACTCCGACAAGTACTGAAACTCGTAAAACCCAAAATTAAACCCGAACATTGGGATATTCTCAACCTGTATATTAATATGGACAAAACCTCTCAAGAGGTCGCCGACATGATGAACATGAAACCGGATACTGTTCGAAAGATCAAAAATCGTCTTTTGAACCATCTGCGCGATATATACAACGATCTCGACCGAAATGAAAAAATGCCGTTCGACTGACGCCAAACGGCCCGATCAGGTCTTCTTCCCCGCGAATGAATAAAAACTTGATCGGGATGTTTATAAAAATTGTCCAACCAGCGCCATAAAGGAGAGTAAAAAGTCGGGATGCGTCGATTGACTCAATGAATTCCCTCTCAGCTCCATTTTAAAACTGTTTACCAAGTACGCGTCTTGCTTGGCCAATACAAAATTTTTATTCATGGAGGAATTATTTTCCACTTCCATATTATTAATAATATAACCTTTATCGGGAACCTCTCCCGGCTTGACGATAGTCAGATTTCCGTAAGTAACCGTCGAACTGATCAGCAGACGTTCATTCTCGCCTTTTTTGATCGTAATCGTTATATCATACAAAACTCTTTTCATGTTCATTAACTGCAATTTCAAAACAGGAAACGCTGTGTTTTTTTCAGGAATTTCATAAGACACGGAAAAGGGCAATTTAATATTTTCTCTTGAAATCATTAAATAGGGATCTCTCATCTGATGACGAAATTCAGTAGCCATACTGTTATAATCAAAACTGGCCCCAACGCATTGATAGGTCCAGTTTTCCCCCAGCGACAAGAGCGATTCATTCATTTTGGGCTTGGGATAGAAAGTATTATCCTGCGACAACACCTTGCTATTGGGGCCGGGAGCTATGTTTCCGTCAGGAAAAGCTATCAGGATTGTTCCTGTTTTTTGATTTTTATAATATTTCGCATTTTCAAATAAATTCGAGTTAAACTCGTCTCCCAAAAATGCAAGCGGTTTGATCGAATAGGTTCGTTCAAATTCGATTTCGCCTAACGCATTTTCTTCGACTCTCAGTGTTACACGGGCTACGTTGAAAAGAGTGTTTCGTTTGGACCGAAAATTCGATATAAATTTTGAATTAGACGACGAAGTTTCTGAACTGTTTGCAGAAGAAGATCCGTTATTATTCTGCCCCTGCCCTGCCGTCGAAGTCACGGGATGTACCCCAGGAAGATATGAGGAATTAGGAACGTTTCCCGGAAGACCATTTGTCCAAGGCTGGCCCAAAGGGGTCTGTGTCCAAGACTGGCCCGAAGGAGGTTGTGTCCAAGGCATTCCGGGCCCCGGTGTTGATCCTGCCCAGCCGTTTGGGGAAGGAATCCGATTGTTGAACGCTGTCGGTAATTTTGTTTGCGGATCATTTGTCGGCCTCAAGGGATTTTGATTTTTTTCTGTTCCGCCGGTTTTTCCCCTTACCGATTTATCTTGAACTCTAAACGATAAACCTGACTTCGAAAACGAAATTTCCAGTTGCTTGTAATAAATAAGCGAGCCCGTAAAAATCGTCAATATAAAAAGAGCAAGCAAAGAAAGAACAATATTTCGATATAAATGATTCGCAAAAGAAATTTTGACCTTCTTAAAGAAATCGACACTGTTTCTGGACTGGACATCATTCCAATCGGACGACAGGCCTGAAATGTTTTTGAAACCTGACAAAACACCCGGTAAAGGACCGGTTTGTCTTGTCGATTGCAAATTGCCGTTTTTCAAGAACGAAGATCTGCCAACGCGTAAATCATTTCCTCCATCGAAGTTTTTGATCTCTCGATACAGAGTATCGACAAAAGCCCGACAATTCACAAATCGGTCTTTTCGATTTTTCGCCAGTCCTTTAACCAGTGCGGCATTGACTCCAGATGGACAATTCGTCAGCGGCCGCGGCCGATCATGAAGAACCCGATACCGAAGCAACTCAATATCCCGGTCGCTGAACGGAACATTTCTTGACAATAATTCATAAGCAGTCGCGGCCAACGAATATTGATCCGTTCGGGCATCCTGCTTTTTTCCCTCCCATTGCTCCGGCGCCATATAAAACCGCGTCCCGGAGATCTTTTTCGATATTATGCTTTCCGAAGTCACCAAATCGGTTCGGATCTCGCCCGCAATACCAAAATCAATGATCTGAACGCCATCGACGCCGCGCCCAATCATAATATTCTGCGGCTTAATATCCCGATGAATGATCTTTTGCGCATGAGCGTAATCCAACGCGTCCGCCGCGTCCCGCAATATACAAACAAGTTCGAGAAATGATATAAAACCGTCCTGCTCTATTCGATAACGCTGGTAGATATTCAGTGGAAGACCGTCTATGTATTTCATGACCAGAAACAGTCCACGTTCCCGATCCTGCTCCATTCCGTAAGAAGGGCATATGTGCTGATGCTGGAGCCGGTGTACCTTCTGAAACGAGGTCAAAAAAGTCTTTTCCACTTCCTTGAAATGACGAACGTCATGAGAAATGAATTTTAATACGACATAACGATGAGCGATCTCGTCATAAGCTTTCCAAATCACTCCCATTCCGCCTTGGCCGAGCTGCTCCTGCAAAAGATAATGACCGCCAATGCGGTGTCCGCTTTGGATCTCTATCGTCGTCTTAAAATGACTCGCCGCTTTTAATTCTTTCAGAAACGATCCCCGATCCATTCGTTCAATCTGATCAAGATGCTTAACACAATCCGGACAGACCGACAAATGCCGCTCAATATCCGCCTCCAAATTGGGCGAAAGCTTACCCCTCGAAAAAAGATGAAGTAATTTGTCATCGGGATGATTCATGAAACGCCATTCCGGATCCTGCGGATCGCTTTATTTTGTTCAAAGATCCTTCGAGCTTTCATTATTCACAACTCTTTTGATCTCTTTCATAAAATCTGTTGATTTTTTTACCGATCTTCTTTGTTTGCCCAATCTGTGCATTAAGTCCAACCCGTATTTTTATTATTCGCTTCTTCAAATTTTTCCCTGATTCCGTCAATTGACTTTATAAATCTTCGGCTCTGTTATCGTTGGATTGGAAAATTCATAACAGTTCCGGAATATATGATTTTTATTATATCATCCCTTTCCAAAGAATTCAATCTCATTTTTTAATTATCCGAACATGTGATTCACGAACTCTATCGGCCAAAACCATCTAATCTCCAAGATGAATGCCTATTTCCATCATACGATGTTTTATACTGCTTTTATTTTAAATTTTCCGTCATCTCCGCCGATTGACTGCGTGAATCGACTGTCCTTTTTGACGTTATAACGGAAAATTCATGATGGAATCGGTATACCAAAGAAAATACGATCCGATATAGACACGTTCGGCAATCTCATTATAATTAATATTGTCATTACTAAAATTTTTGATATCGACAGCAAAACATTCTCGGGCTTTTATTCGGCCCGCTGTTTGATTTTCTGTTATACCGGCAGCATAATAAATTTTTTATTTCAACATCAAAAACAGCCGAATCATAAAATCATCAACGATCATTGAGAAAAATTTAAAATGTTGACCGTATAAAATGTAAGTTCCCTTTTTCCTATTGAGGTTTTTATATGGGCATCGCAAGAGAACATGAACTCGTCCTCCCTTTTATTGCCGCTTTCAGCAAATACAAAGATCTTCTTCAGGAAGCCGAAAACAAAGCCGTCTCCTTTTATGGTCCCATCCTTTGCAGAAGCGAAATTGTAACCGTCGATCAATTCACCAATTATTATCATGACGAAATGGGCGCCGGTCTCTTTAAGCAGCTTTGGGCCTTCGAAAACCTGATTGATCCCGCCGTTCTGCCCGATTTCAAAAATCAAACCAACGATTGGGAAATGGACGCCGCTCAAAACTGGCCGCAACCCGAATCTGACCGGGTCGAACGCCCCCTGAATCTTGACCCCGGCTATATTGAAACCGGTAAACTCATTCTAGCAACCACCAAAGATCACGCTCATCGGATCTATTTGCGAAACGGAATCTTTGCCGAAATAACGCTCATGTATCAAAATAAACAATGGAAAGCGTTTCCCTGGACCTATCCCGACTATCAATGTGAAATTTTTCTCAAATTCATCAATCAGTGCCGCGAATATGTTTTAAAGAAAAGAAAAAAGCATTGAATAATTTTAATACATTTGATAATACAACTTTATTATATTTATTATAACGCTTTTAAAATGATACTTGTTATCATTTGCAGGAATATCTAATATTAATTGATGTAAAATACGTTTTTTTTTTATAAAAAACTAAAATATTTTGTAAATATTTCATTACGGGATCTTTAATGTTAAGGAGTTATTAGGTAAAATACTATCGATATTTGTTTATAGATCTTTTATTTTGCCGTTAAGAGGTAATCCCTTCCCCGGAAAATTCTTTGAGAAATATCAAAATAGAAGATTCAATTTATTACTTAATATTTATATTGGGTGATTTTGTCAACGTTTTGTCAACTGAAACTATTATATCATTGGCTTTTCATTCTGAAAATTCAAAAGCAGCATTCGTAAACGGGGGAAGCATTTTCGAATCGGATTGAATAACGAATCGGCCAGGATATAGCAACGGATTAAGTGGTGTAAACACGATGAGTACAGCAGTTTCTATCGAAGAAGGGGTTCGAGCGATTTTGGAGAATTATCCGAATGCCGGTCGAGATTCCCTGATTCCAATTCTTCAGGAAATTCAGGAAAAGCAGGGATATCTTTCTCGCGAGGCGGTCGTAACCGTTGGTCAATATCTGAATATTCCGACAAGCAAGATCTATGGTGTCGCGACGTTTTATAATCAGTTCCGGTTCACACCGCAGGGCAAGTATCATATTCAGATCTGCCGCGGAACCGCCTGTCATGTCAAAGGATCGGCCGCCGTTCTCGAAGCTCTTAAAAGAGAACTGAAAGTCGCGCCGGGAGAAACAACTCATGACGGTCTTTTCAGTCTT
>CAZZEF010000040.1:0-1357 GCA_964652875.1 uncultured Planctomycetaceae bacterium | reverse complement strand
GAAATTGTGGCCTGCATCGGCGCCTGTGGTCTTGCGCCGGTTATGAATGTCTCCGGTAATTTTCATGCCAAACTGACAACGAAAAAGATCCCGGACATTATCAAATCGTATCGGAACGCGGACAACAAGTGAAATTGATTAAAATATAAGGACAAATACTTATGCAAAACGTTCAACCTTTGGATAAAGAATTCATGGCGGCTCTCGGATCCCCCGAAGCGCTGACCGCGGAAAATTTCGTTCTGCTGCGCCGTGAAGACGTCAAAAAACCGGCGATTTATGTCGGTACCGGTACCTGCGGACTCGGCGCCGGCGCCGCGTTCACCCTTGAAGCTGTTAAAAAATACGTCGAAGCCAATGATATCGACGCCGAAATCGTTGAAGTCGGCTGCGTCGGACTCTGTGCCCTCGAACCAATCATCGATGTCCAACTTCCCGGAAAATGCCGAATTTCCTTCCAGAAAGTCACCGAAGACAAAGTCAACGGTATTCTCGCTTCCGCGTTCGGCGACGGAAATTTCAATGCCGATGATGTTATCGGACAGTATCGAAATACCGCTCTTCAATCCTGGAATAATATCTCTTACGTCGACGAACATCCCTTCTTCGCCACTCAGACCCGCTGGGTTCTTGCCAACTGCGGTATGATCAATCCTGCCAGTCTTGAAGAATACGTTGCCCGCGGAGGTTACGCCGCTTTGAAGAAAGCCCTGACTCAAAAATCGCAAAAAGACATCGTTGACGATGTACTCAAAAGCGGTTTGCGCGGACGCGGCGGAGGCGGATTCCCGACCGGTAAAAAATGGAGCTTTGCTCAAATTCAGCCCGATACCCATCGGTATCTCGTCTGCAACGCCGATGAAGGCGACCCCGGCGCATTCATGGACCGCGCCGTTATCGAAGGCGACCCGCACCGGTTGCTCGAAGGAATGGCCATTGCCGCTTACGCTATCGGCGCCCAAAAAGCTTACATCTATATTAGAGCTGAATATCCGCTCGCTATCGCCCGTCTTCGCGTCGCGATTGCTCAGGCCAAAGCAAGCAATCTGCTCGGTGAAAACATTCTCGGTTCCGACTTCTCGCTCGAAATCGTCATTAAGATGGGCGCTGGCGCGTTTGTCTGCGGCGAAGAAACCGCTCTGATTCACAGTATCGAAGGAAAACGCGGAATGCCCCGGCCTCGTCCGCCGTTCCCCGCCGTTAAAGGTCTCTTCGGCCATCCAACCATTATTAATAACGTCGAAACTCTTGCCAATGTCGCCCGTATTATCGACAAAGGCTGGGAAGCCTTCGCCGCTGTCGGTACTGACGGAAGCAAGGGAACAAAAGTCTTCGCTCTGTCCGGAAAAGTTTCCCG
>CAZZEF010000039.1:0-25707 GCA_964652875.1 uncultured Planctomycetaceae bacterium | reverse complement strand
GTCATCAAATTTTATTGATACAGGGACAGGTTTTGTCATCAAAAATTTTTCAGTGTTCCCAAGGCGTTTCGATACTCAAAATTGTTTTGCCGTCTTATTCCGAAAGAATATGTTTGTTGGCGATTGTTATGCCGCTGACAATGGCGCCGACGATTCCGAGCATGCCCTGATCGGTTCCGCAGACGAACAGATTTTTAAGCGGGGTTAATCCATCGTATTTTTTATCGGCTGTTCCGTAAATAGCGCCGTTTTCTCGGCCGGTAAACCGTTTGATCGTCAGGGGAGTGAACATGTCGTTTCCGATAATCCGATTCCGGAAGTCGGGCATGAAACGGACTGCGGAGGTCAGCGCTTTTTCGTACCATTTCAGCTTCTGAAGTTGATATTCTTCTTTAGAAAGTTCCTGCCAGCGGTTGAAATTGGCCAGCGCGGTAATGCGGATCATTCCTTCCCCCAATGCTTGATCGTAATCGAAATTATTGGGTGAACAGATCACGCCACTTCTCAAATCGACCAGAGAATCAGGTTTCTCATAAGCGAATCGGTCCGAATCATTGAAGAAAATAATCGTTTTTTTATGTCCGAACTTTTTAGGGTCGCAGTCCAGAACGCTGATCGTTTCAATAAAGGCCAGCTGTCCGACCGGAAGATCGGGAACCGACTGCGGAAGATCACAAAGCTTCATTGTCTCGGGCCAGCCGGCGGACGAAAGAACTGTTTTTCCAACGATTTCCGTTCCATCGTCCAGGATCAGTTTTTCGACCTGTCCGTTTCGTGAAACGATTTTTGAAACTCCTTGACGCAGTCGAAGTTCGCCGCCGAGCGTTTTGAATTTTTTGAGCAGTTTCATAAGAATCTGTCGAACACCATCGAATGGACGGGCAAATCCTTCCAAAAAAATCGAACGGAACATAATGCAGAATTGACTGAATTCCATGTCGTTCTCGCGTGCCCCTCCGTAATAAAGAAGTGGACAAAAGATCATGTCGATCAGCAGCGGATCAGAGAGAAACCGGGAGACATAATCGCGCGCCGTTCCGGTGAAAATATTGGTTCCCAACTGATCGTAATTGGCGAGTCCGGCGACCATTTTACGGTAGCCGTCGATCTGAAGAGGGAATTTTTCACTTATTTCCTGTTCGAAATATTCCGGTTTATTGGTAAAATTGAGCGTCGTCGCTGGAAAAGCGATGGACGATCCCAGCTGTTGATTCAGACCGAGTTCGTCCCAAGTAAAACGCAAATGCCGCAAAATTCGGGACAACGGACCAGACCGAGCCCCTTTCGGCGCATAATTGGTCATCGCGTGCAGACCGACGTCAAAGTTGCGTTTCCCTTGTCGGTAAAACGAATTCAGCCCGCCGATCATACTGTGTTTTTCAAGAATGCAAACCGACTTGTCGTATTGAGCGAGACGAATGCCCGCCGCAAGTCCGGACATTCCCGCTCCGATGATCACTGTATCATACACTTTTGTGTCCGCCATTATTCATGACCTGTTATAACGATCCCCCCGCGGTTTCTTCCGCCGCGGATCTGAAATTTCCGTTGCTATGAACAGATATTTTGATCAGATCCGAAGGAAGATCAAGCGAACTCGGTCTCGTTGGAATTTATAAATTAAATTTACTGAAATCGGAAGTTGTGTTCTTCGTGAATTTCGTTAATATCTATTATATCAGTAATAGATAATTTCTGATGAAATTTTTCAATAAAACTTTAATCGGAACAACCGAACGTTTGGTGTTCATACGAACAGAATCTAAATTTGATTCATTCATAAAATAGGACAGGTTCGGCATCTTGGGAAATACCGGATTATCCCCGATAGACATCAAGCAGATCGGCGAGAATGCGTCCTGTTTTGGAGACAGGGCACTGCGCGACTTCTTCCGGAGTTCCTTCGGCGACGATCTCTCCTCCTTCATTTGCGGCACCGGGACCGAGATCGATCACGTAATCAGCTACTTTCATTAGTTGCGTATTGTGTTCAACGACAACCAGTGAATGGCCTGTTTCAATCAGAGCGTCAAAACTGTCGATCAGCTGAATGACGTCCGCGAAATGAAGTCCTGTTGTTGGCTCGTCCAAAATGAAAAGACTTTTGCCTTTTTTGACGTTGGCCAGACAGGAAACGAGTTTCAGCCGCTGCGATTCCCCGCCGGACAGCGTATTGGCCGGCTGTCCGAGCTGAATATAATCGAGACCGACATCCATAAGCCGCTTGAGCTTTTGCTGGATCTTGGCCTGGCCCCGGAAAAAGGAAAACGCTTCCCGAACAGTCAGTTCCAAAACTTCGGCAATGTTTTTGCCCCGATAAAGTATGTCGAGTATTTCATGCTGGTAGCGTCGTCCGTTGCATTGCGGGCATTTCATGTACGTATCGGCCATGAATTGCATATCGACGTAAATGAAGCCTTCTCCCTTGCAGGTATTGCACCTTCCTCCATCGACATTAAAACTGAAATACCCGGCATTGTAATTTCGGGCTTTGGCTTCAGGAGTGTCCGCGAACAGATTGCGAATGTCGTCGAAAATTTTGAGATAGGTTACCGGATTGGATCGGGGAGAACGTCCGATCGGGCTTTGGTCGACCATGATAACATCATCGATATTGCCGGTTCCAAGAATGTCGTCGAACGGAAGTCCGGACAGGCATTCTTTACCAAGTTTTCGGCAAAGCGCCGGATAGAGCGTTTCCTGAACAAGAGAACTCTTTCCGGATCCGCTGACACCGGTAACAACGCAAAGAACACCGAGCGGAAAAATGGCATTGACATTTTTCAGATTGTGTCCGCGCGCTCCTTTCAGTTCGATAAAGCCTTTGTCGAGAAAGCGCCGTTTGGCTGGATGAAATCCGAGTCGGCGTCCGGCAAGATAGTTTCCTGTCAAACTTTTTTCCGACTGTTTGATCTCGTCAAAGGTTCCCTGAAAAACGATTTTACCGCCATTGAGTCCGGCCTCCGGACCGACTTCGACGATATGATCGGCGGCGGCCAGAATAGTTTCCTCATGTTCGACGACAACAACGGTATTGCCGCGGTCACGCAATTTAAGAATGGACTCAAGAAGTCGTTTGGTGTCATCAGGATGGAGTCCGATCGAGGGTTCGTCAAGGACATAAAGGACGTCGACCAGAGTCGAGCCGAGAACAGAAGTGAGCGAAACGCGCCGCTGTTCCCCTTCGCTTAAAGTTCGAATGAGCCGGTCCAGTGTCAGATAACCGAGTCCAACTTCCATCAGATACGAAAGTCGGCTTTGTACCTGTAAAAGAGCGTCATGTCCGATTTCCCGCTGCCAGTCGGACAGTTCAAGCCGGTTCAATGCGTCGATGAAATCGGAGATCTGCATTGAGGAAAAGTCTTGAATATTATTTCGGATAACGGTTCCGTCTTTTTGAGATCGATATTTCCCCAATCGAACGGCGAGTGCTTCCGGCCGCAATCGGGCTCCGTTGCAAAGAGGGCAAACACGGTAACTGCGCCATCGGCTGAGAAAAACGCGGATATGCATTTTATATTTTTGTTTTTGCAGCCGAACGAAGAACCTACTAAGCCCTTCGTATTCGTTGTTTCCTTTAAGAACGAAACGAATTTCCTCCTTGGTCAGATCCTCGTAAGGAACATCGGTTCGAACTCCGTTTTTTTCAGCCAGATCAAGAAGTTCGCGGTGTTTATGCTTGTAAGAAGAACTGTTCCAGGGAGCGATCGCCCCCTCCTGAAGTGTTTTCTTTTTATTGGGAATGATCAGATCTTCGTCCAGCGTCATTAAATTGCCGAACCCCTCACAAAGAGGACAGGCGCCCAGCGGACTGTTGAAACTGAAAAGTTTGGGTTCAAGTTCAGGATAATCGCGGCCGCAATCTTCGCAGCGAAGACGTCGGCTGAATCCGAACAAGGTCCAGTCTTCTCCGTCGATCTGATATTTTTTTCCGATCCTTTTCTTTTCCGTCTCAATGCAAATATCATCGTTGATCAGAACTTCATCCTGTAAAAAACCGGCTCCTTCGCAAAAAGTCCAACAACGGGAATTACCGTATCGAAAAGCGGTTTCAAAGGCTTCCCGAACCCGAGTCAACGATGTTTTACCCGAAATTACCCGATCGACGATAAAAAACAGCGGCGGTATGCTGTTTTCAGAATGACGGCGCGTATTGCGCTTTTCAATGTATTCCTGTATCCAAGTTTCTCCGTCCGGCTCCAAGGTCAGAATACGAGAAGATTCCTTAAGTTCTTCTTCAGTCATATTGGAAAAACGGTTGGAATCACCGTTTTCGTCATTGCTGTCTTTCAGATCGTCTGAATCCGAATCGTTTTCTTTTAAAGAATCGGAGGACTGATCGGATTTGGGCGGCTTGTTTGAGTCAAAGGGATCTGCGGACTCTTTTTCGATCGTTTTTTCATTGAGATCGTCGAACTGGCCGTCGATCTCTTTATCAGATGCGTTGCCGGATAAATACTGCCGGTTTTCTTCCTGTCTGATTTCTTCTTCTGTTTCGTTGACGCTGGCCAGATAGAGAAGGCTGGCGAAACCGAAATTTTTTTGAAACGATCCGATTTCGTCAAGCCGGAAGGATTCACCCAGTACGATTCCGCGCAAAAAACCCGCTTCTTGCCAGTAAGCCTGAAATTCGCGCATATTTTTTCCGCAAAAACTTTCCGGAGGGGGAGAAAACGCGATAATGACTTTTGTATCGTCTTTTAATTTTTTAAACGCTTCGAGAAAAGAGTCGGGCGTATCTTTTTTAACGACTCGTCCGCATTCCTGACAGTAAAGCTGTCCGATTTTGGAGAAGAGAAGACGTATATAATCGCTTGTTTCTGTTACTGTTCCAACGGTTGAACGACAGAGCTGCGGAAGCTGCCGGGAGGTAACGGCGATTGCCGGAGGAATGCCTTCGATTCGTTCAACATCCGGTTTTTCGAGTTTTTCGAGAAATTGACGGGTAAAAGCGGAGAAACTTTCAATGTACCGCCGTTGTCCCTCCGCGTAAAGCGTATCAATAGCCAAGCTGCTTTTACCGCTTCCGCTTAACCCGCAAAAGGCAATCAGTCTGTTGTAAGGCAAGTCCAAATCGATCGATTTCAAATTATGGACCTTGACTTTTCTCAGCTGAATACAATTTTTTTCAGCAAATTCTTTCATAAAGCAGAAAATATTTCTTAACTAATCGTTATTTAAGGGGCCAAGCTTGCTTCAAGTCTAAACGGAATCTGAATAATATCTGAAACAGAAAAAGACTTAAGAAGCGGCTAAATTCGTAAAAAAGGAATTCAACGGCTGAAAAACAACTTTTTTTGCTCTTGAATATTTTTTGAATTACTTAAGGAGCAAAAGAGCTGAATCGTAAAATATACTTATTTAACCTTATTTCTTATATATTGTCTAGGGGGAAGTAAAATTTTGTCGAGTGTTGAGTCTCTTTTGAGGACGGTTTTTGGGCACAAACAATTTTGCCCCCCTTGACGTGAATAAGGTATAAAGTAAAATGATTCGCAAGTTAAGGGGCAATAGCTCAGTTGGGAGAGCGCTACGTTCGCAATGTAGAGGCCGAGGGTTCGACTCCCTTTTGCTCCATTTTTCTTTTTTTCTGGTTTCATGATGAAATTTTCGTTATAATGTCAAAAAGAACAGCCGAATTCACAAAGTCAATCGGCGGAAATAACAGAAAATTTAAAATGAGAACAATATAATGCCAGTAAAGTTTCTTATAATTTAAAAAAGATCTGAAAACTATTATTCCGTCGATTAAGTCTTTCCGAAAAATATCGTTTAATTTCAAGCGTTCGTGTTTGGTCTTGATACTTTATTGTTATTCAGTCTTCTTTGTTTTTCTGTTTTTTATTCTTTTGTAATTATTTTTCCGTTTTATAAGGGGTAATATTTTCGATAGTCTTAAATACGTTTAAAAGTTTTTAATCGCCGAGAAGTCTTTTTTAATAAATAAGCTGCTCTATGAATAAAACATTTTTGATACAATAAACATAAAACAGAAAAATATTTTAGAAAAAGAGGCGGACGTTCGAAAACAGAAAAGGAAGAAACAGATTCTATGAAAACCAGAAAATGGTAACGAATATGTTAGTTTTTGTAAAAGAGCCTCCGATTTATGGAATTAAATCGGAGGGAATGGCGGAATTTCAAAGGTTAAATAATGGCCTTATAAAACTGTTTACAATGAAGCGGGTCAGGAAATAAAATTGGTCGGCGTCCAAGCTTCCTGTTCCGGTAACGCGAGATTGGCTCTTTCGTCCATTTTTAAAAGTCTGGCAAGATTTTTTCCAAGGGTTCTCATTGTTTGAAGTCCTTCCAAATCCCGGCGGACTTCGTCCGGAGTGAATCCGTGTGTTGAGTTCCAATACTGACTTGAAACAACGGGCATTTGGTTAATCGTGAAATATTTGTTCAATCGGTCGAACGCGGCGCTTGCGCCTCCCCGACGGCAGTTGACAACGCAGGCCCCCGGTTTATGCGCAAATACTTCGGCTGCGGAGAAAAAGGCTCGGTCCAGAAGAGCGCAAAGTGCCCCGTTCGGACCCGCGTAATAAACTGGTGAGCCGACAACAAGCGCATCGGATCCTTTCATTCTTTTAATAAATTCCAAATAGATCTCGTCATTGAAAATACAGCCGTTGGCACCTTCTTTTTTGCATTGACGGCAATTCAGACACCCTTGCATCGCCCGGGTTCCGATCCAAAAAATTTCAGAAGCAATTCCATTTTTTAATAATGTTTCAGCGATTTCTGAAAGCGCCGTGTAAACGCAGCCTTCCTGATGCGGACTGCCGTTGAGTAATAATACTTTCATAAAAACTCCTTGAAAAAATAAAAGATAAATCTCAATCAATCCTGTTTTGGGGGATACAAGGAAATTATATTGAAAATTTACAAAGATTTACAATATAATTGAAAATTTTTGGCAAAAATAAAAAATATTTTATCAAATACAAGATCAATGGTTATAACTTTCAGGTCCGAATTCTTTACCGAAAATTTTTATTCTTGTTAAATTGGAGTATTTTTTTGTGTTAGCAGGACGTTTAACGCGTTCTGTCGTCTGTCATCCTGATTTTTTTCGGAAACATGAATGTTTTTGGACAAAATCGGGTATTGTTCCTTCAGTTAAACTATTTGTCTAAACGGATGGTTTGAGGGTTGAATTAAAGAATTCAACAAAGAAACTGTCTGGAAAGGAATCAAAATGTTATCAGAATATCTTGTTCCCGGAAATATGTTCCGTCAAATGAATCGTTTTTTTCCCGATTGGTCGGCGGATTATTTACCCGCTTGGCCTTTCAGTTCGTTGAGTGGCGCTCTTCCGGAGTCGAACCTTTGCGAAAGCAAAGATGCCTGGTATTTGGAAATGTCCGCGCCTGGCATTAAAGAAGATCAAATTTCGCTTTCCATTGCGGGAAGCGATTTGACCGTTCAGATCCAGAGACCCGAAGTTCAAGAGACCGAGAAAACAGGTAAATACTGGCGGCGCGAACGATTTGAGCAGTCGTCCAGTATGAGCATTGCTCTTCCCGATGGCGTCAATACAAAAGATATATCGGCGGAACTTGAAAATGGTGTTTTGGTGATCCGTTTGCCCAAAACCGAAGTAACCGAACCGAAAAAGATTGACGTCAAAGCCAAAAAACTGACTTCATCCAAGTAAATTTGATCCGTTATAAAGTAACCATTTCCAAAGGAGTGAATATTATGCGAAACTGCAATTGTCCCGGAAAATACCGGGGAAAAAACCTGCCCTTGAAAACTTCCGCCAATACAGCAGAAAATAATAGCGATTCTGTTGCCGAAGTTGAAGAAGAATTGACCTCGCCCTTGGTTGACATTATCGAAAACGACAATGAATTTGTTATTCTCGCCGATATGCCCGGTGCCGACGCGGAAACACTTGAAGTGAAATACAGCGATGGTGAATTGACCATTGCCGCTGACGCGGTTGAGATGTTTTCCGGGGAAGACGAAGTTGAATATACCTGCTGCCAATTTGATCCGGGCAGTTATTTCAGAAACTTCCGAATTGGTGAATCGATTAATTCCGATGCGATCACCGCCGATTATGCTGATGGTGTTTTAACTGTTGTTCTTCCGAAACGGGAAGAAATTCAACCGCGTAAAATTGATGTTAAAAAGAAATAACGGTATTGAGCCGAAATTATACCGGTTTCATAATGAATTTTCCGTTCCAACGTCAAAAAAGCAGTCGATTAATGAAGTCAATTGGCAGAAAGAACGGAAAATTTAAATGCCGTTAGTATACAATGACCCCGGAAATCTGCGGATCAACAGATCATGTCAATGCCGGAATGGTTTTTTCAGAGCGGCGACCATGATTTCCTGTCGATTGTAACAGAGCTGCCGGGCTTTGACTTTATTGAATCCCCAGCTTTTGATCCGGTGAATGTATTCGGGAATACTTTCCGCAAATTTCCAGTCGAAGAATTTGAGGGTAAAAAGAAGTCCTCGCGCGGCAATGTCGGGCCGAAGAACGAGTTCTTCAAAAGCATCGAGTGTATAATTGGGGGCGACATTCATATCGGCAATGAACCATCTTGATTTACGGAAGAGCGACCGTTTCAGCTGGTTGATTTTTCCTCTTAAGTGAGTAAAGTTCGGGTGCGTGACAAGCCGGGGATCCATCTCCGCAGGATCGACGCCCAGCACTGCCGCGCCGCGTGAGAGCAATGCCTGAGAGCCGCCTCCCGGAGCGGCTCCAATATCAACGCAGCGTGAATCCGTCTCAATGGGGAAATCGGCCCAGCGAAGCCCTTCTTCAAATTTCAGCCAAGCTCGCGACGCCGCATCCGAAGCGCTGATCAAAGGGATCAGGCCGCCGGAATATCGGGAATGCCAATCTGAAATCGGATGATATCCGAGCCACCATTGATCGGAAGAAACCCGGACAATGTCAAAAGCCAATTCCTTTTCCGCGCAAGGAAAATCAAGCTGACCGGCGCGATTGGCCAAACGGCAGGTCATTGTTTGGGGTAGCCGTCGCAACAGTTCCGAATGGATCACATAATCTTCCGGAACAAGACCGGGCTCAAAATCAAACGTTCGAGGTTCCGCCCGATCGGGAGCCCAGACATGAAAGCGGATCTTTTGATCTTTCCAAGGGGCGGCTTGCGGCGATTGGAGAAATTCATCAAAAAGCCGGATCGTTTCAGAAAACAGTTCGTTCGTTTCCCCTTTGATTTTTCCGATGGCCCGGGTACAGGTTCGGGCGAAAACGGATTTAAGTGAAACGGTGTCAAGTTGCGTCAGATCCTTTTCCGGGACTTTATAGGTTAAAAATCCGGGCTGAGAAAAAGAGAAACGAAAGTCCGGTTTTTTTCGGGTCATTTCTGCTTTGAGAACTTTTTCCGCGCCGCGCTGGCAGCTCAAATAAATAAACGGTGATTCTGTCATTTTGGGATCCTGTTTGAACCGATTCGGTTCAATTCTTTTATCCGGCCTTTTGTTGAAACTTGGTTTGAGAATGAATTTTAATGCCGTTTCATGACCGGTTCCGTTTCGGAGGGGACAATGAAATCTGAATCGAAACCGATAAAAATCAGCGGTCGTTTTTAGCGGCGGTGCATTGATCGACCAAATAAACGATCGAAAGGTAAGGAATGCCTCCGTTGGTTGTCAGTCCGATTTCGCAAGTGCGGCTGTTGGAGTAACCGGTTTTTATGCCGGCCGCTTCCAGTTGGGGACGAAGTTTGCGCAGCGCGTACCGATTGACTTCGGGATAGGTAAAACCTTTATCGCCTGCGAAACCGCAGCAGCCGACCTCCGATGGAACAAGGACGTTTTTACTGCATCGCCGTGCCAGTTTGATCAGAAGCGGCTGAAGTTTCATTTTTGTCATTGAGCAAGTTGTATGAACAGCGATCGGCTCGTCAATCGGATGAAAATCAAGCCGGTCGACAAGGAATGTTTCGATGAATTCGACCGGTTCGTAAAGTTTCATTTTTTTGATCATGGCCCGCATTCGGTAAAGACAGGGACTTTGGTCACAGAGAACGGGATACTTTCCCTGTTCCGAAGCTTGCCAAAGAGCCTCTTCCAATTCTTGGGTTTTCGCATCGGCAATATCGGGCATTCCTTTGCTTTCCCAAATGGTTCCGCAGCAAAGGTTGTCCATGTTTTTGGGGAAAACGGCTTCGTAGCCCGCCTTTTGAAGCAGGGAAACCATTTTGTTTGTCAGCGGTGTTTGATCGGGAGCTTTTTGAGCGGTTCCCATTGCCTGATTGATACAGCTTGGGAAATAGACGACTTTATCGATGAACGGTTTCTGACGCAGTTTCGCGGGCCGAACGCGGTGAGCTTTCGGCATTGCTGGAACCCAAAGCGGAATGCCCGTTTGATGCAGTCCCCGGGTTATCCCGGTCATCAGTTTCGATCCTAAAACGGTATGAGCAATGTCGGCGACCATAAGAATGGGTCGAAGACAGGTTTTGATTCCGTGAAGATGATTGGCTGAGATCTTGCCGAGTCGCCAGACAACGCTTCCTTGGGGCGCGTTCCATTCCCGGACCAAATGGGTCAAATGGCCTGTATTGATCCCCATTGGGCAGGAAGTTGAACATAGTCCGTCGCCCGCACAGGTCATATTACCCGGGTATTGATAATCTTTTTCCAGTTCTTTCAAAAGAGGATTGTCCGGCTCTTCTTTTTTCAGACGGGCGATTTCCCGACGAATGACTATTCTCTGTCTTGAGGAGAGAGTGAATCCGTAAGTCAGACAATTGACTTCACAAAAACCGCATTCAATACATTTGTCTACTGATTCATGGCAAACAGGAAGCGGTTTGAAATTTTTGAGGAAGCAGCGGGAATCGTCATTAAAAATAACGCCCGGATTGAGAATATTGGCCGGATCGAAAAGTTTTTTAACTCTTTTCATTATCGCGTAAGCTTCGGATCCCCATTCTTTTTCGACAAAGGGAGCCATATTTCGTCCGGTTCCGTGTTCCGCTTTAAGCGATCCGTCGTATTGATCGACAACCAGTTCGACGACAGCGCGCATCAGTCCTTCATACCGTTCGACTTCTTCCTGACGGTCGAAACGCTGATTTAAAATAAAATGGAAGTTTCCTTCAAGCGCATGTCCGTAAATAACACCGTCTTCATATTTGAAATCCGCGATGATTTTTTGAAGTTTCTCCGTTGCTTCGGGCAGATCGTCAATTGGAAAAGCGACGTCTTCGATCAAGCAGGTCGTGCCGGGCTCTCTCATTCCGCCGACAGATGGAAAAATACCGGATCGAATCGACCACCAAACATTGTAAACAGACTCGTCGTCGGTGAATTCGACTTTTTCTTTTTGATCGGAATCTTGGGGAATATAAACGGGAAAGTCGGTTAATGATCGGGCAATTTCATTGATTTTCTTATTAAGATTTTCAAGATTGTCCGCTTTGGTTTCAACAAGAAGGGCCGTTGTTTGTCCCGGCAGTGATTTTAAATAAGCGGGCATTCCCGAAAGATCTTCAACAGAGTTAAGAGCTTTCCTGTCAAGGAGTTCGACGCTGACAACAGGAGTCTTTTTTAGGAGCTGGACTGCTTGACAGGCGGTCTTGATGTTTTCGAAATAGATCATCGCGCTTGCCTTGAACGGCAGATCAATTTCCGTTTTCATAGTCGCTTCCGCCAGAAAAGCAAGCGTTCCTTCCGATCCGACCTGAAGATGCGCGATGATTTCAAACGGATCATCAAAACGGACAAATGGAAGAAGGTTTAAACCGGTAACATTTTTAATCGAATACTTCTTCCGTATTCGATCGGCAAGTTTCTGATTGAAACGAATTTCGTTTCGGATATTTAGAATTTCGTTCACTAAACTTTGGTGTTTGCCGAGAAAGCGGCGGCGCGACAGTTCGTCGCCCGTATCAAGAATGGTTCCGTCGGCAAGAACGATTTTGGCGGAGATCATGACTCGGTCGCTATTGGCATGAGTTCCGCAATTCATCCCGGAAGCGTTGTTGGCAATGATACCGCCGACCATTGCGGACTTGACGGATGCGGGATCGGGCGAAAATTTTCTTCCGAACGGTTTGAGGATATCATTGACACGTTGTCCGACAATACCCGGTTCAAGTGTTATTGTTTCCGCATCCGGAGAGATCGAGAATTTTTCCCATTTTTTACTGGCGACCATTAAAACAGAGTCACTGATGCTTTGTCCGCAAAGACTGGTTCCGCCGGCGCGAAAAGTAATTGAAGTTCCTGTTTCTGAAGCTTTTTTAAGGAGATCGGAAACTTCATTAATATTTTCCGGGAAAACAACCGCTTCGGGGACAAGACGATAAAAGCCTGCGTCAGTTCCCCAAGCCAAACGGCGGAGATAATCGCGGTATAAACGGTTTTTAGGAAATAATGCACTTAACGCGGCAGCGATTGCTTCATTCATTTTTCTTTTGTTCCAAATAAAAAATACCGGTTACCAATAAAAATAAAGTCAGAAAACTAAAATGGAATATAATTAAATCTGATTATATAAAACGAATTCAGAACCGGTCCAGAGATCTGTTCGAAAACGGATTAACAAACGTTTTTCGAGAAATTATTCAGGAAAGGTTCAGGAAAACAGATCGTTGATAGTTAGTAAAAACGGACCGAATGAAAACGCGGAAAATATCCTATTTTTGTTGTCGCATATTCTGTTTTAAACGAAATATTTTAAAATTATGAATAATATAATGTTAAACGTTAAATCAAAAATATTGATTTTAGGCCGGATGTTTCAATAAGAGAAACGACGCCGAACGATTTACGAACATTAACGGATACGGGGACCGAAAGTTAAAAATCAACGATGAATTCTTATAATTTATCAATTATCCCCCTGATCGTCAAGCAGGAACGATGAAAACCTTGCCAGGAAGATCGAGAAAGGGAAAATTTTTATATATTCCTGTTTTTTCGTCCCTTGTATAAATTTTCAGGTCGTATATAATACAAGTTGCTCTATATTAAAATGTTGTATATTGGGGACGTGCAAGCCGGCTTTGCCGATATTTCCGCAAGGGGAAATTTTCGAATATTTCGCGTTGATCGGATAGCGAAATTTTCGTAAACTCAAATACAAAGACTTAAATTCAAAACAGATGTCTCCGCTGATTAAAGCGATAATAAATTTCAGTTTTATCTGGATGAATGTCCGGTTTAAAAAACGATAAAATTTTATTATCAATGGGATCTGCGGCGGCGCCGAAGGGGAGATTCATCCAGATGTTGGGTAACGGCCAGGAATTTGATTTAAAGCAGTTGATTTTGTACAGCAATTCCTTTGGACCTCGTGAGATCAGTGAAATGACCGCAGAGATCTCCAAGGATATGAAGAAATTCGATGAACTGAAAGAAGCGGTTCTGATGCTTCGAAACAAAAGTGACGAAGAACTGAATCCGGCCGCGCATGTCAAATTGGGAGTTTGCCTGTTCTATCTCGGTAAATACACTGAAGCGTCAGAAGCGCTGAAAAAAGGGGACGGCGGTGCATTGGCCCAATTTTATTTTGCCAAACTTCATGTCGTCGCCAAAGAATGGGATCAGGCTCTTGAGTCTTACAAATTGGCGCAATATTCAGGTTATGACTCGGACACCTGTTCTCTCGGACGAGCGGAAGTTTATCGTCTGATGGGCAATCCGGCGGAAGCTCTTCGGGAGCTTGACCGACTCAGCGGCGCTGTCGAACAGACAGCCGAATATCTTTATCAGCGCGGGATTACTGTTGCCGCGATCGGCGGAAACCGTCAGGAAACAATTGCTCTTTACGAACGGGCCATTGCGGTCGATAAAAATCATCCCGGCGCACTTTTCGGACTGGCGCTTGAAAATGAACGATCCGGAAATGACGATGACGCTCTTGAATATTACAAACGCGCTGTTCTGCATTTTCCGACCAATGTCGGAACCCTGATCAATCTCGGTCTTCTTTATGAAGACATGGAAATGTATGAACAGGCAATTGTCTGTTTTCAGCGCGTTCTTGATTCCTGTCCGGACAATAAACGGGCCGCTCTTTTTCTCAAGGACGCCAAAGCTTCCAGTGAAATGCTCTTTGATGAAGACGCGCAGCGTAAACGCGACCGAATCCATCAGACGCTGAGCCTTCCTGTTTCCGATTTCGAACTTTCCGTTCGAAGCCGCAACTGCCTCAAGACAATGGGGATCAATACACTCGGCGATCTTTGCCGGAGAACGGAACAGGAACTGCTGGCCAGCAAAAATTTTGGCGAGACAAGTTTGGTCGAAATCAAAGACATGCTGACAATGAAGGGATTGCGACTCGGAATGTATTCAACGGAAAAAGCGCCGGTCGAAGTTCCGGAAACCGAAGAATATACTGAAGAGGAACAGAGTGTTATGGCTCGTCCGGTCAACGATCTGAATCTTTCCGTTCGTGCCCGAAAGTGCATGAACCGGCTTAATATTCAGACGATCGGCGAACTGGTTCGAAGAACGGCTGATGAAATGCTCGAATGCAAGAATTTCGGCGTTACAAGTCTTAAAGAAATCCGCGAAAAACTCGTCGCGTTCAATATCAGCCTTCGCGGAGAATGATTTTGCCGTTATTTACCTTTGTTTTATTTTTATTGTCGGCCGCCTTTGTGATCAGGTGCCTGTCTGTCAAGGATCAGAACAGAAACGTAAAATGCGGATGAAGGTATTTGAAAAAAATTACAATTAATGTCCAATGATTTCCCGTCCGGCTTTGTTTTCGGCGATCAATAAAAACTCACTGATGCAGAGTCGCGGAAAAATAAACGGGAATAAAGGTTTGTCAGATCATTTTTATACTGCTGACCGTTTAAATTTTCCGTCCTTTTCGCCGATTGACTAAGTGAATCGGCTGTTATTTTAACGTTGGAACGGAAAATCAATAATAAAATCGGTATAAGAGAATAATTTTAGAACATTGACTATCAGAAAAACATATTCGGACGATTGAATTGATCTTTTCAACAATGAATTGATCTTTTCAACAAAAAGCGTTCGGATTGTTTTTTCAATGGATGTATCGCAAGTGAAGCAGATTGAAAAGGGGACATTGGTCCCCTTTTTTGTTGGGGCTGATTTGTGTTGGGAATATACTGCTTGGTTTTTAAATTATCCGTCGTTTCTGCCGATTGACTAAGTGAATCAACTGTTCTTTTGACATAATAACGGAAAATTCATCATGATGTCGGTATATTTCAATTTTTGTTAACAGATCAAGTTTTTATTCAAAACGAAACCTATGAACAAGCCGATCAAACTTCTTCTTATTATTCCGACGCTGGATCGAAGCGGAGCGGAAAAACAATTGACATTACTGGCGGTTGGATTGCCGAAAGATCAGTTTGAAGTTCGCGTCTGTCTTCTTACCCGGGATGGTCCACTTTCCGAGGAACTGCGGAAAAACGGTATTCCTTGTTCGCTCATTGGCAAAAAAGGAAAGCTTGATCCGTTTGCTTATTTTCGATTGAAGAAACAGATCCGGGAATTCAAACCGGATATTGTTCATACCTGGCTTTTTGCGGCCAACGCATACGGGCGTCAAGCGGCGGCGGCATGCGGAGTGCCAGTCATAATTTGCGGCGAGCGTTGCGTCGATCCCTGGAAGAAGTACTGGCATGACTGGATCGACCGCCGTCTTGCCTTGAAAACGGACATTATCGCGGTCAACAGCCAAGGGATTAAAGACTTTTATATCGGCAAAGGTCTTGACCCGAACAAGTTCGCGGTTATTCCTAACGCGGTGCTTCCTCCGCCGGTAAGTCCGATCTCCAAAAAAGAACTTATTGAAGAATTGGGCATTTCCGTCGGACCGGAAAAATCTGCGGATAACGAAGCGGGTAATTGCCCGGGAAGCGGCTTGAAAACGGGGTCAGATGCCGAGACACCTTTTTTAATCGGAATGATTGCGCGACTTTGGCCGCAGAAGAGAATTCAGGAGGCCATTTTCGCTTGCGATCAATTGAAATTTATGGGAATCAATTTTTATATGGTTGTTATTGGTGACGGACCGGAACGCGATTTTCTGCTTCGTTACCGGCATGACATTCATATTGAGGACCGTGTTCTGTTTATCGGTCATCGGAGCGATATCGGACGGTTTCTGTCCCATTTCGATCTGCTTTGGTGTACCAGTGCGTATGAAGGACAGTCCAATTCCATTTTGGAAGCTATGTCCGCGGGAGTACCGGTGATCGCATCAGATATTCCGGGTAATCAAGAGCTTGTCGTTCACGGAAAGACGGGAATTCTGGTTCCTGAATTTGAGGGCGATGTCACCCGCCGGCGGACCGCGTTTGTTCATGAAACCGCGGTCCTTCTTGATCCGAAAAACAGGGAGCGCCGCCTCGCTTGGGGTAAAGCCGCCGCTGAACGGATTCGAAACGAGTTCAGCCTCGATCTGATGATCAAGCGGTATGCGGATCTTTATGTTTCGGCATTGGAAAAGAAATTCAAATAAGTTATCGGAAAAACGGTCAATCGGATCAGGAGATGATCGGAAAGAAGTCCTCCTGTTATTGATTGCGAAAATTTTCAAATTCAAACAGTAAAATTTAATGCTTTATCCGGAGTGAAAAAGATGAACGGTTCACGAAAGAATGATCAATGCCTGGCCGCCGCGTTCGATATGGACGGTCTGATGTTCAATACGGAGGCCGTTTACTGGAAAGCCGCCTGCATTTTACTGAAACGATACGGAAAAACATATACAGAAGAGTTGGCCGAAATGATTATGGGCCGTCCGGGCGAATATTGCTTTAAAAAAATGATTGAATATCATCGCCTTGATGTTCAATGGCAGGATCTGCAAAAACAGTCGGAGGAGATCTTTTTTGATCTTTTGCACCAAGGATATGAAGCGATGCCCGGTCTTTTTGAGCTTCTTGACCGGCTTGAGGAAAAAAATATTCCCAAAGCGGTTTGCACCAGCAGTTCACGAAAAATAATGGAGGCGATTTTAACGCCCCGCGGCCTTTTGTCCCGGTTTCAGTTTACGATTGCAGACAAAGATATTGTCAAAGGAAAGCCGGATCCGGAGATCTATAACAAAGCGGCGGAACGTTTTGGTATTTTAAACCGGCAAATGCTGGTGCTTGAGGATAGTGCAGCGGGCTGTCAGGCAGCAGTTGCCGCCGGTTCGCCCTGCTATGTCATTTTGGCTGAACATAATAAACATATGAGTTTTCCCAAGGCGGCCGGAATTTTTCATTCTCTTGCCGATCCTGATATTATCAAAGTGTTTGAATAATTTTTTAATCGGACGCGGTTATTTAAAATTTTCATCTGATAATTATTGCGCGGCCTGCTTGAAAAAACGTCCGATTGTGAAAATTAATTTTAAGTATATAATTAGAGAATACTGGAAGTAATTTTCAGAATCGAAGTCAAATTTTATACTGCCGGCGGAATTGGGATTCCGCTGTTTTTCGATTGTTGCCGTAATCGGAGATCTTTTTGACGGCGAACAGGAGACAGAGATCCAAATCCGGTTCTCGGAAAAGATCCGTTTATTTTCAAAAGGAACAGTGTGTCAGTAAAAAAATAAAAAGGAATGATTATGCCGCGCAATGAAGTAAGTTATCTTGTTTTTGATATTGAAAGTGTTGCCGATGCCGATTTGGTGGCCGCGATTCGGCATCCGGAGGGAGAAATCGCTTCTGAAGACGCATTGCGTCAATATCGCGATGAATTAATGGAAAAAAAGGGTTCGGATTTTATTCCTTATACCTTTCAAGTGCCTGTTTCTTTGGCGCTGGCTAAAGTATCCGCCGATTTTACTTTGCTTGATCTGAAAGTTCTTGGAGGATCACCGGAAAATATATGCAAAAAATTCTGGTCCGGATGGCTTCATTATCAAAAACCGACCCTTGTGACATTCAATGGCCGCGGTTTTGATATCCCGCTAATGGAATTAACGGCCTTTCGTTACGGAATGCCGATCCCCGAATGGTTTGCTTGGGGCGCTCGCGCTTACGATCAGCCGCGCAACAGATATAATTTGAATAATCATATTGATCTCTGCGATTTTTTAACAAATTCAGGTGCGGTTTCTTTTACCGGCGGTCTTAATATCGCTTCGAAAATTATCAAAAAACCGGGTAAAATTGATACTCATGGCGATATGGTTCAGGATATGATTGACGCCGGTCGTATTGAAGAGGTCATCAGTATTGCCGATGCGATGTACTTGACACCTATTTTGTCTTTTTGCGAAGCATGCTGATTTGTGGACGGATTTCCGTTGAAGACGAGCGAGCCTTAATTGGAAAAACAAAAATTTGGCTTCAGAACAACGCCGCGATGGAACCGGTTTATCAGCGTTATCTTGATGTTTGGGAGGAGATGGAATGCGGTTCTTTTTCCGATCAAGGTCAGGAGAAGTCCGAACAAGTGCCTGCTGAGTCCGGGAATGTTGTTTCCATTGATAATAAGATTCCTGTCGATGAGTCTGTTTCATCTGAAACCGAACCGGAGGAGAATAATGCCGGGGAATCTTTGGAGGCAGGCGCTGCCAATAATGATCAAGCAGATCCAGACGATTCGAACGGGAAAAATGATTCTGATGAGAATGACGTAAACAGCGGCAATTGATCGGAAGACAATAATAATATTTAAAAAATAATATATGAAATATTTGTCCCGAATTTAGAATAAATTTTCCGTTCTGTCGATCAAAGAACAGACGATTCACAAATTCAATAGGGGGGAATCGCGGAAAATTTGAATTAGCGGCAGTATAAATTAATAATAAGGAGTCCTGTCATGAGTGAATTTCTTATAATTGATCAGAAGAAGTGTATTGGTTGCGGTCGGTGTTTGGCCGATTGTTCAACCCGGCTGTTTGTGTTTACGGAAAAGGGACAGCCGCCGAAGATCAAAGATAACGCGGAAGAAGTTTGCATTCGATGCGGTCATTGTCTTTGTTCATGTCCGCAGGGAGCGATTGTATTGGACGGAATGACCGCCGATGCCGTTATGGCGGTTAATGAAGAAAAGATCCCTTCGTTTGATCAGCTGATGGAGCTGGTTAAATACCGCCGATCAATTCGAAATTATAAAAAGGATCCTGTTTCGCAAGAGGATCTTAATCGTCTTTTCGATCTTGTGCATTGGGCCCCGACCGCTAAAAATATGCTCCAACTGAAATGGTGTGTTGTTAACGGATACGACAAAGTGCATGAAATAGCTCAAATAATAGCTGACGGATTGCGTGGCGATGATTCTTGCGCCCGAATCGTTGAAACTTGGGACAACGGTTACGACGGTATTTTAAGAGACGCTCCCTGTCTGGCATTTGCCTATACCGATGAAAGTTCAAAATGGACAATGACCGATGGCGCGTTGGCCGCTGAAATAATGGAGTTGGGTGCTGCCGCTTTGGGAATTGGCGCCTGTTGGGCGGGTCTTTTTATGGTCTTTGCTCCGAAAAACAAGATCCTTTATGAAAAATTGGGGCTTAAGCCGGGCGATCAGATCGGCGGTGCGCTCATGCTGGGCTATCCAGCCGGGGAGAAATACACTAAAGCGCCGTTCCGTCCTCAATGCGAAGTTCATTTTATTCAATAGCAATACGCAGTCTGAATATCACTAATCAATATTCAGACTGTATTATTTGAGAGGGTTTTGCCGCATCGTTTTTCGATTTTCTTAGGCGATAGGAAAGTATTGACGGTAAAACGAAAGAACATGGAACAACGGAAGGGGGAGTGCTTAATTTCCCCAATCAAGACCGACATCAAAGCAAGCGGCGGAATGAGTCAAAGCACCGACACTGATCCGATCGACCCCTGATTCCGCTGCGGCGCGGACGGTTTGTTTATTGATTCCGCCGGAAGCTTCCAGTTCGGTTCTCGGATTGAGATCCGTACGCATTTGTACTGCTTTTCGAAGCAGATCCGGACCCATATTATCCAAGAGAACGATATCGGGATCCGCGGAAAGAACCGATTTCAGCTGATCAAGCGTATCGACTTCGACTTCGATCAGCGGGAAATTCTTTTGGTTGTAACGTCCGCAGTTCTGAAGATATTCCCGAGCCTTTTCAACAGCATTAGCGGGAGTCAATCCGATTTCGCCGCTGCAAGCCAGGTGATTGTCTTTTATCAGGATATGATCAAAAAGGCCAAGACGGTGATTATGACCGCCGCCGCAGGCGACCGCGTATTTATCCAGTCCCCGCCAGCCGGGAAGTGTTTTTCGTGTATCGTAAATACGCGCTCCTGTGCCCGCGATCTCTTGAACATATTGATCTGTTTTTGTCGCAACGCCGCTCATATGACCAATAAAGTTGAGCAGAATACGTTCTGTTCCGAGCATTTTTTGAACAGGTCCGGAGAATTCGGCGACTTTTTGACCGGGAGAAACACGGTCGCCATCCTGACAGCAGGAAGTCCAAACGAGTCCGTTTTGAACATTATTAACGACTTCCGCTGCGGCGCAGAGACCTGAAATAATGCCGTTTTCCCGTGATCGGACGGAGGTCTTGCCTGTTGCCCTTGAAGGAATCAGGGAAAGACTTGTCAAGTCGCCGGGAAAAGAAAGATCTTCCGCCAAGGCGAGCGTTAAAAGAGATCGGACGAGTTGTTTGAGCTCGTCCGTCCAAATATTATAGAGAGTAAAATCTTTTTTCATAAAAAACAGGTATTAAAGGACGTCTTCTTTTTTGTTTTCAAGAGAAAATTTACCGGCTTTTCCGGAAGCTTGCAAAATTCTTTTGGCGGCCATAAATTGAGCTTTGGCTATTTTTACCGCCAGATCGCAATTCTCCGCAAGGAGTCGATCGGATTCCGCTTTAATGGAGGCAAGCGTTGCGGAAGCGTTGTCAAGTTTTGTCTTGACGAAGTCCCGTTCCTTTTCCGCGGCGGCCAGTTCTGATTTTGTTCGATCTCTTTTAGCAACAATGGTTTCAAGTTTGTTGCCTGCTTTGACCTTTGAATAAAGAACTTTGTCGGTCAGTTCATTCACTTCCGGTTTGATTTCGATCCCCATCATAACAAGTTGATCAACCAATACAGTATTAATATCGGCCAGGCAGTTTTGTTTACGTTTGATCATTGCGATGAAAAGATCGCGTTTGGTATATTCCTGTTCTAAGATATAATTGTAATCAATCGCGAACCGGCTTTTTCCCATTGAGGCGGAATCAAGTTCTTCCGCCTTGAATTTTGTTATGTCCGAAGAGACAAAGGAACCCCGATTGAAATAAGCTCCCATTTCGCTTGGAAGAAATTCGGTCAGTTGAGGATTTTCCCGCAGCCAGTCGACAATACAATCGGGAGAATCGATCGGCAAGCGGTCCGCGCAGACGATCCAGCTGTTTTTATTTTTTATGGATTCTGTAATTCTGGAAATGTCAGACTCAGTATAAGTCGTTACAGAAGTAAGGGATATTTCCGTTTTATTAAGAGCGGAAATTTTGAAGATTCCAAGAAAGACCGGGACTGAAACCAACTTTTCGGCTTTAGGGGCGTTTGGGGCCTCTTGGGCGTCGGCAGAAGCTTCGGGAGCTGCGGGCGCGTCGACGTTATTTTCCGAGCCGACAGGAGCCGCGGCGACCACTGGTGAACCGCTGTCAAAGACATAAACAATGCCATTGGGCCGGATTCCGGTTACTTCGTATTGCGGCGCAAGTTTAAACGAAGCGGTTACGGAATCGCCCGTTACTTTGAACGCCTTATCGTTGACTTCGCAATTTGCCCAAAGGGAACCCGGAAGCAGACTCCGAATACGAGTTAGTTTCGCCGCTGGAGACATTTTGTGCCATTCCTGGATAACATCGTAACGGTCGCCGTAAACTTCAGCGTTTAATTTGGCAACAGAAGTTTCCGTATCGGAAAGTTTCTTTTCCAATTTGCTGATCTTATCTTCCCATTCCTTGGCCAGCATGTATCGCTGGGATGCCAACTGGAGATGAACGACTCCAGTCAACAGGATAAGAACCAACAGGACTTTATTCCATACACTCATTGTTACACACCGTCCATCTTAGTATATTCAATAGAACAGACAATTAATATAATCCTATTATATCTTGTCTATTCTGTTTAATCCATAAAAAAATTAAAAAACCGTCAAATATATGAAAATTTTAGGAAATTGATTCCCTGCAATCCAAATTTTAAAATGAAAATCATTATTATGCAGACTGTTTATTTTGCATATAATGTATAATATCTGTAAATTTACGCTCTGTCAATAATGTTTTTCGGACACAATGGAAATATTTATTCTATTTTTTTTATGGCCGTTATTTAATCGTTTTTATTGGAAGAATTATAACATCTTTAAAACTGCAGGAAAAACGCTTGACGGTTTGCGGGAAACGATTAAAATTAAAATCACTAATAATAAAACTGTGTCCGTATTTTTTATTGAAGCAGAGCAACTTAAAAAACTGTATTTATTAACAGGTTTTAAACATAAAAGAGCGTCGTATGGGGAAAATTGGTATTATTGATTACGGAATGGGAAATCTTCGAAGCGTTCAAAAGGCGTTTGAGCATCTTTCAGCCGGCGTTTTTGTCAGTTCTGATCCTGATCAATTGGAGAAGGCGGACAAATTGATCCTGCCCGGGGTTGGCGCTGTCGCCGATGCGATGAGAGAGTTGGAAAACAAAAATTTGATCGAACTGACGAAAAATTTTGTAAAAACCGGAAAACCTTTTTTGGGGATTTGTCTCGGTTTTCAGCTCTTGTTCGACTGGAGCGAGGAAAACGGAGGGCAAAAAGGATTGGGGATTTTTTCGGGCCAGGTGAAACAGTTTTATTTGCCGCATGAATTTGCCGTTCCGCATATGGGTTGGAATCAGCTTTATTTCAAAAAAAAATTACGGCTGTTTGACGGATTGGAGGAGGGGACAAGGGTTTACTTTGTCCATTCGTTTTACGTCGTTCCTGACGATCATGATATTATTGCAACAGAAACCGACTACGGAATTAATTTTTGTTCTTCAGTGGCTAAAGACAATACTTTCGGAGTTCAGTTTCATCCGGAAAAAAGTCAGGCAAACGGGTTGAGAATTCTAGCCAATTTCGCCGCGCTTTAATGGAAGAACAAATCGGATCAACGTTTTAAAACAGATCTTGTGATTAACATAACATAAAGATATAAATTATGTTATAATTAACGTTCTGTATTTTCATAGATTTCTCTGGCCTTGTCGCTGAGAAGAAAAGTTTGTCCTTTGCTGACTTTTTTCTTTTCGTTGGGGTTTTCCCGTCCGGCGGAAGCGGCGAATTTGGCCAGACTGCTCTGATTCTCGCGTTCCTTTTCAAAAATTGATTGTTCCTTTTCTTTGTTGTCTTCAGTATCCGCTGTTTTTTTAGAGAAAGAACATCCGGTTTGGCCAATTAAAATGCAGGTCACGCAGAGAATGACCAACAGTGATTGGAACGCGTTCATTCCCGATTTTCTGAAATAACTGAAAAAGCGGTCGGTCATTTTTTTATTCCTTGAAGGAAAAAGCGTTTTACTGGAAGTCAGGAACGTTCGAATGATGTTTATTTTAACGATTGGCAGTCAGGGCCTTCGTTGAAAATAAAACAAGTCGGCGATTTCAAATCCTGAAAATTTGCTTTGTGTGGATTTTAATGTTTGTAACGACTTGGGCTTATTCTCTATAATCGTCATTTTTGTCATCTGCCGCCAGTATTTTTATATTTTCATGAAATCTATACATGAATAATTAAATGGGTAATATAGACAATACAGATAAAATAATATAGAATGTTCTGTAAAAGAATAAAAAGAGCAAAATTCGCAAGGAAAAAAGACGATTTTGAATGAAAATTTCCAATAAAATAAGACAAAAAAAGGATTTTTCAGAAACTTAATTGAAGCGTTTTACTCTAAAACATATAACATGAGCTAGTCTATGTTGTTATAACCGTTAAAAAAACGATTTTTTATAAATCAATTTCAGAAGACTTCTAAAAATTTTCCTTTTTTGTTTGGACAATTTTGGGATTCTGATTAAACTACATATACTAGTATTATAGTGTAATTATAGGCAAGATGCGTTAATTATACTAAAAACCTAAAATAACGAAAGTTGCAACAGCTGTTATTTTGTGTAATTGTTACCGCTTAACGTAGCAATAAAGCATAAGGAATGAAAAGATGTTAAATCTCGACAAAAGTTTTCTCCGAAATCTGTTCGATCGATTCTCCAGCAAAGAAACCGCGCGTAAGGCCCCCAAGGCCGGAAGAGCAGTTAAGGGGCTTAAAGCAAGAAGCTTGTCAATGGAGCCTTTGGAGGAACGCCAGCTTTTAAGCGTTACTTCCGCAGAACTGCAGGATATCGCCAATACGTACACAGACTTTGATTTAAGTTCTGTCGGAAATGTTATTGAAATAACATCGAATCATTTAACGGCCAAGGATCTTGCCAACGCGATTAATACCGCGCAAGGGACAACTGCCAACGATTTGATCGTTGTCCGGACCGTGGACGAATTTTTTACGATTGATTTGGCGGATACAACTCAGGCGATTGAAGCTGCCTCTTCCAAAGGATCCATTACGATTGTCGGTTATGGTGAGACGCCCTTGACGATCACTTCCAGCAATCCGACCGCGGTCTCCATTACTGCCGGAACCGTCAATCTTGGCAATATAAAAATTCTCGCCAAAGAAGAAGTTGCGGACAGCACGCTGCAGCCCAAGACAACGGAAAGTCCCGTTCTTTTTGTCGGTCAAAGCGCTAAAGTGACGAAAACCGATGTTGCAACGGCGAAAGATCAGTTTTATACCGCGAAAACAACCGATGATCGGGAAGCGATTATTTCTTATCGAACCGATACCGGTATTTGGTCGGTTGATTTTGAAATGAAAAACGAACTGGTTGGATCGACATTCCGCTCTTTCATAACCGGTTTTTCTTCCGCAGTGCAGGCTTTGGAAGCCGCTGAGAATTTCTCGACTTACTCTAATAATTCCTATCTTGAAAATTCCGAACTTACAACAACGGTTACGGAGCCGGTTGACGCGGAAATTTCCGGTAATTCTGTTACGGATTCTTATTTGAGCTGGGCGGCTTCAACGGCCAATATGCTTTATTATACCGGCTGGGGCAATAAAACCGGCCTTACCGAAGATGAAATTTATGACTATATTCTGAGTAATTTCTCGAACGGTAAATATACTATTGAGGGCGGGGTCGAATGGTATATGAACGGCGATACCTATGCGTATGCCCCTTCATGGTCCATTACCGATAAAGACGGAAATGTCGTTTCCAGCAGCAGCGATGCCAACCGGTGGGCCCATACCGTTTCCGACGGCGGAAATGTTTTCGGCTCGCAATACGATTTTGACAATTACGGCGGATCGTTCAATTCGAATACTTATTATTCTCAAAATCAAGTTACCGGCATGACTTCCATGGCCGAACTTTTAAAGGCCGGTTACGCTACAGCGGTCAATATGCAGACCACCACGACAACAACGACCAGAACCTATACGGGCACAAACTCCGTTCGCGATCTTGAAGGGGCTAATCTTACGCTTGGCTCAACAGCCGTTTCTTATGATTATGAACTCGGACAGATCATTCGTTATGATGAAAAAGGCGATCCCACTATTTATGATACCGGATCTTATACGGTTTGGGGATACGTTTACAATACCATGCTTGAGAAGACAAGCACTAATTATTATACCGGTCTTTACGTAACCAATCCGCTTGATACAGCGGGAACGCCCACCGCGACCCA
>CAZZEF010000038.1:24715-25760 GCA_964652875.1 uncultured Planctomycetaceae bacterium | reverse complement strand
TCCGGACGTACTCGTCGAGACGCTTGCATATCAGTACACACGTAAGCCGCCGAAATATGTCAAGCCGCGCGACAATGTGCTGATCCGGCTTTGTTCCTACGAATGCTCTTTTGTTCGTCCACTTGAACATCCACAAAACGCGACCTTTGCTTCCGATATCGAAGGTTGGAGCAAAGTGGCAAAGTATCTGTTCATTTGGGACTATGTTACAAACTACAACGATTATATCAGTCCGTTCCCGAACTATCGGACCTTGGCTCCGAACATGCGATATTTTGTCAAGCATGGTGCGATTGGCATGTTTGCCGAGGGTGAAGGCGATGATTTTTGCGAACTTCGTAACTGGATACTTTCGCACCTAATGTGGAATTCTGATCTGGATGAACAAGTTTTGTTCAACGAGTTTTGTGACGGGTATTACGGCAAAGAGATTACGCCGATTTTGCGTAAGTATCGCGATTTGATTTCGGACGCGGGCGAAAAGAGCGGACGTAAGATTGGTTGCTTTGCTTTGCCGTTTAGATTGTGGCTGGATATAGCAACTTTAACGCAGGCGACCAAGCTTATGAAGTCGGCCTTGGAGACGTCACGCAAGATTTATGGTGAAGATTCGTCTCAGTATCGGCATTTGTTCAAGACGAGCCTTTCCGTGGACAGCGTTTGGCTGCGAAACTATCAATTTTATCGTACCGCGGCCGCCAATGCCGATATCCCTTATGTCGGTCCGACCGACCCGATCACCGCTTGGGATACTTTTACAAAAGAGTGTAAAAAGTTCAAGGTCAGTGCTTTGGATATTCGTACTCTACGTTCGAAAGATGACGAATTTACCAAGCAGGGAACGATCATCAAAGCCGCGTTTACATCACTTACCGATTTGCCAGACTTCTGTAAAGGGATTCCGGAAAAACAGATTTTCGCTTTCGATGATCTGTGTTTCACTAATACGCGTAACGCGGGTGTTCGCGTAGACGATCCGGCCGCGGTCGATGGCAAAGCAACACAAATGTCCACCAAAGTCGATTGGAATGTGAATTACACGCCC
>CAZZEF010000038.1:0-24671 GCA_964652875.1 uncultured Planctomycetaceae bacterium | reverse complement strand
GAGGCCAAAGCGCTTGGCTTTGGTGTTTACGATCCGGAAACGAAAAAGTCCTCTTTATTAAAAACCTTGCCAGCCAAAGACCTTATGGGCAAAACATATAAGTGGATTGATTACGGCACCGTCAACTTTACGGATACTGCCTATTTCTATTTTGCTCACCGACACAGTCCAAGCGTTTCGCAGATTTATGTTGATCGAGTGATTTTGATTAGAGAAGATAATGCTTCGACCAAATAATACAGACCTTCTTTGACTCCTTTGATTTGATCCAGCTGAATATCGTCGGCGAACGAACTGATCGTTCGCCGACTTTTCTTTTACCGACGCAAGCGGGAACGGCGTTGTGAGCAGTCCCCATCTTAAGATAAAATTCATGCACAAGTCCGGAGATCAAACGTCAAGGGTGAGTAACCGTTCACGGAGAGGTTGTAACCACGGATAACACGGTTTTTCACGGATATGATTTTGGGAAAATTCCAAAACCAGTTCTTTGTTGCTTGTATTGCTCAAAGTATTATTAAACAGGGAGAATATCGTAATTCCCAAGATTTTTTCGGGACAGTACTTCGAAAAACAAACAGTTCAGGATAACACAAAAATATCAACATCCTGTTTAATATCATTATGACGAAATACCGTATTTCGGGATAGGTCATCCGTGTTCATTCGTGAATTCAGTGATTTCAAATAATTTCTGTGAACGGTTACGAAAATTCGATGATACTCTTACAGATCTTCGTTCAGCGGGGCACCGTTTGTGTACGCCGTACTCTTTGAGATAAAAACATTCCTAAAATTTGATCAAGTTCTGTTTCAAATTCCCTTTAATATATTTGACATGCGCGGATTTTTTGGTAAACTTTAGATCCAGGACGGAATCGCGTACTGAAAATTTTGTTATTGTTTGGGATTGTTTCCCAACAATTTTTCGTGAACGGTTACAAATATTTTTACAAGATCCGGATTTATTTTTTTCGCTCTTTGTTTGCGGACGAATTGTGAATCGCGGTTGTTCCTCCGAATCTTTACCAAGATAATTTTCAAAACGTCCATCGGACAGGATCAGAGAAAGAGAGATCTGATAAAATGACACAGAACAGGGCAACAACATTTTCAGTCCTCCGGATTAATTCCGGATCGGCAGTGATGATTTTTCTTTTCGTTGTATTGGGGGAAATTCTTGTTCAATCGTGTTTAAGCGCGGAGATCCTCACTCCTTCCGCCCCTGTCGTCCGACATACACCCGCCTGGCTTGATACCGGAGTGATGTATCAGATCAATTTAAGAGCGTTTACGGAGGAAGGAACAATTGCCGCGGCGGAAAACAAACTTGCGGATCTCGCCCGACTCGGCATAACAATCGTTTACCTTTGCCCTTTCTTTACGGCCGACGACGATCCCAACCGCGACTGGTGGACTCCCCGTCAAAAAGCTTCCGGACTGAACAACGCGAAAAATCCTTATCGAATAAAAGATTATTATCATACCGATCCCGAGTACGGATCGGATTCAGATCTTAAAAAATATATCGCGAAAGCTCATTCACTCGGACTGAAAGTTTTATTCGATCTTGTTTATTTGCATTGCGGTCCGACCGCCGTTTTTCTGCGCGATCATCCGAATTTCGTCAAAAGAGACCCGCAAGGCAAAATCATCAATTCCGAATGGCATTTCCCGGAAATAAATTTCCAAGATCGGGAACTGCGCCGTTATCTTATCGACAATATGCTTTACTGGATCCGCGATTTCAACGTTGACGGTTTTCGATGCGATGCGGTCACACACACGCCTCTCGACTTTTGGGAAGAAGCCCGGTCTGAACTCGAAAAGGTCAAGCCGGGAATTGTCCTTCTGGCGGAAGGCGAAAAAAAAGATTATATGAAAAAGGCGTTCGACATCTGCTATTCTTATGCTCTTTATAATTCATTGAATCAAAAAAGCGCCGATCAGATCACAAAACAATTCGCCAGCTTGACCCAAACGCCTGAAAAAAGGTATATTCGTTTCCTTGATCAGCATGATATCGCCAATAACGATTGGAATAACAGAGTTGAAAAACGGATCGGTTTCGACAAAATCAACGCCTTTTTCGTTCTTGGATACATGCTTTTCGGAACGCCGATGATCTATTGCGGACAGGAAGTTTGCGATAAAAACAGACATTCCATTTTCAGTCATGCGCCCTTGGACGAGACGGGCAAGATCATTGGGGCTTCTTTGACGATCGACTGGAAGGCGGGAAATTCTCTCGAAGGCCGGAAACGTTTTGATCTTTTGAGCAATCTTGGTAAAATCCGAAAATTTTATCCCGATCTCTTTTTAGGTGAAACGGAATGGATCCAAAACAGTTCTCCGAAACAGGTAATCTCCTTCCTTCGCAAGTCGTCGAATCAGAAAATACTGACCTTGATCAATATTACCGGTCGCCCGGTCCGATTTTCTGTCAAATCCGAATTCTTCAAGATCCCTCTTCTTCAAAACGGACGGATCGAAAAAGATCAATATGAACTGCCCGCTTACGGCTGGCTGATTTTGAAACAGAATCCGTAAACGAGCGATCATTTTTTGTTTACTGATCAGAAGAAAGATCTTGATACCGTTTGTCGTCTCGGTCTATTCATCGCCGAGACGAGCGAACATCTGATAAATAAAAACAGGGCTGATATGTTCCGGATCAGACCGGACCATTCTGTCGGCAAAGAAGAGAACCTCGCGGCATCAATTGGTCAGTCGGCACGTAAACAACCGCTAAAAATTAATCAACGTTGGATTCAAAGCTTTAAAATTCCGTCAACGGGGATCTGTCGATAGATCATTTCTCCCGTTTCAGTATCATAAAGTTTGATCTTTAACGTGTTCTTTTCGCCCGCTCCTTTTTTGCCGAACTTTTCAGCAAACGGACCAAGATCAACTTCCGTTTTTCCAGCCGCAATCGATTGGAGCGTCTCTGTTACATCTGATACAGGATCAGAGCGGCTGTCGTCGTAAATTCTGATTTTTATCGCCGCGGTATCGCAGTAATGACTGCCGTTATTATCAATCATAAAATCAAGATACTCAATATTCTGTACCGGTACTCGCTCCAACGAAACAAAGATGATCCCGTCATTTTTTTTGATGCCATTTTCTGAATTAATTTTATACCGCAGCGTTCTCGATCCTTTTTTATCGACCGAATAACAATGAAGAGTAACACCGTTTCCTTCCGTTCGGGTCAGAAGCGTCAATTCAATTGCCAGTGTTTTCCCGTCGAATTCATGGGCCGGTTTCCAACGCATGACCAATGCGCTTTGTTTGTCCGCCATTGGATGAAGATAGAGAAAATCATTTCGTTCGGAAAAGGGAATGGACCGATCCATGACCTTTTCCGTAAAATGTTCTTTCCATAACGGTTCCTGCCGATCGGAAGGATCATGCGGAGCAATAAACCCCAACCCGTCGCCGCTGATCTGACCGTAAGCAAATCCGATCGGTGTCGCATAAACTTTATAACGCGAATGAAGAAGCGCTCCGTTGCCGGTCGTCTCAAGCGCAACATTGCGATCCTTGACCCGCCAAAACGACCAATATCCTCCCCGTCCGTCAGGGAATTGATCCGCCGCCCGATCCGTTCGTCCTTCCGGAGCAATATAATTTCGAGCGGGATCAGCAAGGACCGGTCCGCTATTGTCCAAAATATTCTTCAGATCGCCCTGATATCGCGCCCCTGAAAAAGCGCGAACTATTTTAAGCTTTTGAAATCTCCGCGGCTCAAACAAAAGTTCATCGTCCATAAGACGGACGGGAGCGGAATCTTTTTCATCGGGAATTCGAAAATAGACGTCCATTCCGGAAGGATCGATAAACTCATTGAGAATGACATCGATTTTCGTTCCGGTCCGATTCGTATTCAGCCAGGCTTTCGCCCTGACTTTCAAACCGTTCGGACGAACGGAATCGTCCCGTTCCGGCGCGCCAAGCGATGCGGGATCAATCACAAGTTCCCGAGGCTGTCCTGCTTTTTTCATGAATTCGCTACTCTTGACAAGATCCGCGTTCAGTGCTTCTCCAATGCAAAAAAGAACCGGTCCGCGCAGAAGAGCAACATATCCTTTTTGACAGGCGCGGCCTCGAACGAACCGCCAGTTCATCGGCATGTCGATTTGAATGATATCCCCTTTTCGCCAATGACGGATCAGTTCATAATACCCTCGCGGCTGATCGACGGAAACGATCTCAATCGGATCTTCGTTATTAACTTTCAGTGTCATTTTTTCACACCAGGCTGGAGTTCGAAACCGAAGAGAAAACTGAAGATCTTTTTCCGGATCAATGAAAAATTTCACCTTACCCGAATTCGGATAATCCGTCTCTTCCCGAAGCCTGACTTTTTGGCCCTTTACTGAAAAGATCTTGTCGGCGCTGGTATAAAGATTGACCGCAATTCCATCTTCAGAAGTTCGATAGAAAATCTTTTCCGGAATTTCCGCGATGCCCCGTCTGAAATTGCCGTTACAGCAGAAAGTGTCAATGTTCTGAAATTGCCGCTTCCCGGTAAAGGGAGTGAAATAGCAAATCCTCCGCCCATCGGGCGACTGCGCGGCAAAAAGAGCGTTATAAATCGTTCGTTCCATCACGTTGCCAAGCCGCATATCGCCGTCGATCCTCATCAGACTGTCAAAAAGCCGGAGCAAGTAAGCGGTCACGCAGGACTCTTCGACGGATCCACTCCCTTTCTGATTGTAAGTGAAATGTTCGCCCTCGGAACTCGAACCGGTCACCAGAAGTGCGCCGTGATCTTTTTCAAGCAGCGCCTGCTGAAGCCATCGACTCTTGAGAAGTCGACTCGAATCACCGGTGAGCCGGTACAGTTCCGTTTCCGGGTACATATGAGAGATCATGACGTAAAGATGAAAAGACCGCTGGTCAATTTTTTTTGACCATTCCGGCCAGGACTCATAATACCAGTGCGGCTCATATTGAAGATTTTCTGCGAATTTCAGATATTTTTTTTCGCCGGATACGCGATAAAGTTCAAGAAAGCTTTCGGTAATTCCCGCAATGGAAATTCCTGGTCTAATGTAATTGATCCCTTTTTCATCAGCAGGGAACGAACGCATAATATAATCGGCCATGATTTTCGCGTCCTTCAACGAAACGGGATTTCCAGTTGTCCGATAGTTGCGGACTAGCGCCAGATTAATATATTCCTGCTCATGTAAAATCCAGTTGATCTTATTCTGTTCATTATTTGGCTCGACTTGCCAGAAGCCGAGATAACCGTCAGGATCTCTTGTCTTGCGAAGTTCATTAATCAAATAATTCGTCCGCGCCGCTACTTGAGGATCACCAGTGTATTGCGCGAAAAGACTTCCCGCGTCAATTACCTTACCTATTCCGTAATAAATCATTTGACGCGAACCTTTGCGGTCGATTCGTCCACGAAAATGATTCAGCCAATCTCGATCAAGATCGATTACCATAAAATTCTTGTAAACAAGATCCCGTATGCGTCGGTCGAGTTCTCCGCCGAGTTCACCTCCGCGAAGTGTCTCACGCCTGAGAGTATCCTCTTTTTGGGGTGCTACAACATCACCACTTGCACCATAAACTGACGATAAAAGGGCCAATAATAATCCGATTATCAATACCATTCGGGTCAATTTCTTTCTCATAAATTTATCTTTCCTTATACACCCTGCATTTTCCTTTTGAAATTATTATGTTTCCTTTATAAATGACTCTCGTATCTTCCATCGTTTTTTCTGAATGTCCTTAACACAAAATTACTTTTAATGTTCAATGAAAACACAAGCAGCTTTATAATCCGCAACATCATTATAACAGGCGGTAATCCTCCAAACAAGCTTGATCATTATAAATCATCTGAATGTTACGATTTCATTGACTTATACGATTTTCTTAACTATATAAAAAGAGATCCGCAAAGTTAAACCTATCTTTGTCACGGTTGTATTTTTCATTACTGTCTGTTTTTTGCGTATCTCTAACCTGTTTTAGTGTTTTTAATCCCTACTTTTGGCGATCATATATTGTCAACAGTCAGCGGAATTGAAAATCCGGTACCGCGCAATATCTTGAAACATCAAAAAGCATTATTCTTCATTAATAGTGCAGAGATAAATCGTTTATTCTGCCAGAAAGTGACAATATTTTTCCGGTCCAATGGAAAAAAGAAATTGTTCATCTTTATTGAATCGGCGCAAGAGAAACAATAAACAGGTAACGTCCCGAATTCAGAGAATATTTTCTCCCTGCGGCGGACCAATCGGAAGCAAATATTTTATTCATTTCCCCGGAAGAAATTTTCAGCGGTGTTCCCTTATGATTGACAACAAAAGCGGTTACCAAATCCTTTTTACCTACCGGCAAAACAACAGAGGCTTTTGTATTGGCTGGAATGGTGAAGTTGAATGTAAGGGTCTCCTTTGCTTTATCACGGTTCCAGCGACTGACAATTTCACCTCGAACCGACTGATAACTTGTTTTGACCCAATTCAGTTCGGGTACAATATTGGGACAGATTCGAATGAGATCAAAACCGTTTGACTTATCATCGGGCATAATCCCCCCCAAGCGCTGAAAGAACCATTGACTTATTGAACCGAACATGGGATGATTGTGAGAAAAAATATTATCATCTTTCGCCCAATGTTCCCAAAGTGTTGTCGCGTTATTCTGGAGCATCCATCGCCAGCCGGGAAAATCAGGTTGATTTGCGATTTTGTACGCAACGTCGATTCCCTGTTCCTGCGATAACTGATCCAACAGAAATTTTGTTCCAAGGATGCCAGTAGTCAGATGTTCTTTATCCTTGTTTTTAATAGAATCCAGTAGAAAGGCAAGGACTTTTTCCCGAAGGTCTTTCGAAAGAAAACCGGGAAAGACAAAATCTGTGTAAAGGGAAAACGACTGCGCCGCCTGGGTACCGGTTCCAACTTTGCCTGTTGCTGCATTAATGGCTGTCCGTCGATAGACTGACGCGATTTTTTCCGCCAGTTGAGCGTATTCCCGGGCTTCTTGCCTGTGATTCAATTGCAGGGCCAGTTGTTCGAGGAGCCGGGCGGAAAAATAGAACATGGGAGTCACAAGAATTTCCGGCTTTTCGGTAATTAAATATTCGTGGTCGCTCAGTCCTTCGGGAACGAGTAAATCAGGATACTTTTTTTGGACAAGAGACAGCCATTGCCGAGCAGTTTCATACTGTTCCTCAATCAGACGGTTATTTCCATAGTATCGATGCAGTTGCCAGATCAGTTTAGGGTGAGCCATGGCCCATACCAATCCGCAGTACTGAATTCCGACGAAGGGGGAAGTATCGGTCAACATTCCCTCTTCGAGCGCGGAATCGGACCAGTCGTTCACGGCTTTGGCATAAAACGAGGCCATGTCGAAATTCATGATAAACGTTTCATCGGTCGCAACGATATCGCCGCCATAACCGAAGCGCTCCCGATGCGGACAATCCGATTGTACGGAAAAAACATTGGATAAAAATGTTCGACGACAGATATCCTGAATTCGATTGAAATCGTTATTGGAACAGGAAAATTCACCATTGGAAGCAAGATCAGAACATAACCGCCATCCTTGAACTGCTTCCAAAGGAATCGGTTTGTCAAGCCCCGAGATTTCCAGATATCGAAACGCGTGAAACGTAAAGCGGGGACGATAATACTCATTCCTTCCTCCTTTGGCAAAATAGGTATCCGATTGCCAAGCGATATTCGGAGCGCCGGGGCCTCCCATACTTTCGTCGCTACCCTGGGCGTTCTTAACCATTCGCTTAATCTGACCGCAAACGCTTGTCATGGGATTCAACATACCGTCAGGATAGATAAGTTCACCATAACGCAGAACGATTTTTGTCCCCTTGGGAGCATTTAAAGTAAGGCTGGCCCAACCTCCAAAATTCTCGCCCATATCGTAAACAAAAACGCCCGGCTTTGGTTCTTTAACCGAAACGGCATGAAAGGTGTCCCGTACACGAACTGGAGGCATGTTAAGTCCATGAAGTTTTCCGATTGACTCTGTTGCCTGTTTTGCATACTGCCAGGAAGAATCATTAAAACCGGGTTTGTCCCATCCTTCCTGATCAAGTCGGGCATCATAGACTTCTCCCAGATAAACATTATTTCTTCGAAGGGGGCCTTCGGAAACTTTCCAGCTGGGTTGTGAATAGAAAGACTTCTTTGATCCGTCTTCATAAATAATGTTCAATTGAACAATGAATCGCGGACGTCCCACATCGAGCGCCTCGCGTATATTGCGGTTTCCCCACATTTTCATCGGCAGGGGATTGTACCATCCGTTTCCAAGCATAACACCGAGACAATTTTTTTGGCCTTCCGCGAGAAGTTGTTTCGTGACATCAAAGGTGCTGTAAAAAACGCGTTTGGTCGGTTTGGTCCAAGCGGGATCAAGCACATGGTTGCCAACAATTTTTCCGTTCAATCGGGCTTCAAAATACCCAAGTCCCGCGATATAAAGTCGCGCGTTTTTGATTTTTTTTTCACAGTTGAATTCATGACGAAACAACGGGGCAGGATCTTCTTTATAAAAATCTTTCACCGCAACGGGATTCTTTTTTCCGTCGTTGATCCAGACGCCTTGCCAATCTGTTTCATAGAGCAGCCCGGTTTCCCATATTGCGATTTCACTCCAGCCGGACTCCTTGTTTTCCTGATTCCAGGTTTTTACCTTCCAAAAATACCGCTTGCCGGATTCCAGAGGTTTTCCTTCGTAAACTATTCCCAATGACTCGCGGCTTTTCACAATACCGCTGTCCCAGAGATTACCCTGATTCCGATCCAGATCCTCTTTCGATTCGGCTGCCATAATTCGATAGGCCGATTGAAACACCCCAAAACCGTCAGAGAAAAGCCGCCAACTCAATCGCGGTTTAAGAATATTCAATCCTATCGGATTAACAAGATATTCACAACGCAAATCCACTGCGCAATGATCAGGGGAGTTGGATTCTTGGCCAAAACAGAAAGTCATGTTTCCCAAAAGAAAAACGGCTATTATCGTTAAAAACAGAGGGGAAAACCTCCTTCTTTTTTGTGTGTTAAATACTGAAGCTCGGAAATGAGATACTTTTGGATAGTTATTTTCTGAATGCTCTTGTAACGAATGGTCGAAATGATTCATCATGGTTTTATACCTGTACTTTCCGCGATTCCTGATCAATGCGGGAAAATGATTAAATTGAAACAGAGTAAAGAAACTCCTTTGTCATTATTTGAACTCACAAACCAACAGTAACATTAAACAGTTTCAGGATGAGCAATAAAACGCAGGAAGCGAATCACTGGATCCATGAAATGATTATAACAATCGGATTCTTATTAGACAAGTCATATCAAGAACGGTTTTCAAAATTATTTTCTTGACCTCACTTATCTGCTTTCCGTTGCTTCTTGAATTCGGGTAATCAGAGAAAAGTATCAAAATAAAAAGGATATCATTAATTATCGAAACATGACAGGCATAAATCAGCACAATAGAAATTATATTCTGCATAAAGTTTTACCTTTTTTAAAGACTGTATAATTATTAGGAATGCGGATCTGTCCGATGGAAAATGATTCACCGCACTTTTAAAATCATTTATCGAAGTTATAAATATTTTTTCTGTCTTGTTTCGCATTTTCAAACATGATATAATGTGAAATAACATTTGCCTCACCGGAGTTGATTTGAAACGAATAAAAAAGGAGTAATAATATGAGCCGTCGATTTTTTGCCGAAATAGCTGCGGTTATCGCGGTTGTTATGATAGTTTTTCTTTCTGATTTTACTTTTGCGGCAGAAACAGGAATTTGTGTTGGGGCCGCCAAAGTTGATATTACCCCGAAATCGCTGCCTGCGATTTGCAATGGCGGTTTTCAAAAGCGCTTGTTAAATGTTATTGACGATCCGCTTTACGTCCGGTCATGTGTTCTTTCCCGCGGCAATTTTATGATGGCACTGGCTGTCGTTGACAACTGCATGATACCGCAAGAGATGTGTGACCAAATTAAAACAAAGGTCACCGCAAAAACAGGCATACCAACCAGTCATATTTGTATTTCCGCGACACATTGTCATTCGGCTCCCGGACTCATGCCGATTTTCAGTTCTCCCGTTGACGAGGCTTACGCGAAGTTCGTGCCCGATAAAATTGCCGAGGCAATCATTACTGCCTGTGACCGCCGTCAGCCGGCAAAAATCGGTTCAGGCTTCTCATACGACGGTAAAAATGTTTTTTGTCGCCGTTATGTTATGCGTGAGGGAACGGCTTTTTCACTTCCTGCCGCATTTACAGGATGCGAGAAGAATATCGCTCAAATGGGACCGGGAACCAAAGGACGCTTGAATGGCAACGCTCTTTATCCAGTTTCAATTCCTGATCCAACAGTAAGTGTTTTGGCTGCCGTTTCACTCGAAGGAAAGCCGATCGCCCTATTGGGAAATTACTCAACGCATTATGCCGGAACGCGCGGAATATCAGCCGATTACTTTGGTGTGTTCTGTAAAAAAATCGGTGAATATCTTGGCGCTTATGACGATTTTGTCGCTATAATGTCCAATGGCGCCTGCGGTGACTGCAATTGTGTCAATCCGGACGATCCTGAACGTCAATACACTAAAGAGACGGTTGGCGAATCGGTCGCGCAAGCGGCGTTCCGAGCTTGGAAAACGATAAAATTTTCCGGTGATGTTCCACTTGCCATGCGGGAAGAAAACATGACGCTCGCGATTCGTAAACCGTCTGCTGCTGAGGTCGCAGAAGCTCAAGCGTATCAAAAAGAACATGCCGGTAATACCTTGTCGACAGAATATGTCTTTGCTGGTGAAACAATTGGTCTTGACAAAATGCCTTCGACGAAAACATTCAAGGTTCAGGCAATACGCATTGGTGATCTTGGGATTATCGCTGTTCCGGTTCAGCCTTATGCATGGACTGGACTGCAAATTCGTCAGAACAGTCCACTTCCGCAAACATTTACGATTTGTCTGGCCAACGGTTCGGCCGGATATATACCGACGAATCGAGATTTTCAACTGGGCGGCTATACCACTTGGCGTGTCCGAACGAATTGTCTCGCTAAAGGTTCAGAAGAAAAAATAAGATTGCGTGTTCTCGAAATGCTGCAAAAAACAGTCGATGAAAGTTCGAAAGGAGCAAACTGTTTAAAAAGTCGAAAATGAACATCATACAGATCTGTCTTTATTTTTTTCTATCGGCGTTTTTTCAATATTTCAATTCTGAATTATGAGGGCCATAATTATGCAGCGTTTTCGTTTGTTCGTCCGAAAACCGTATAAACCTACTGTTGTTTCAATTCTGATATTTTTTATGTTGTTATTGATTTCGTTTGCGGAAGCCGGATCAGTAAAAGAGAGATCTTCCCAAACGATGGTCAAAAATGAAAAAGACTCACAAACCGCATCAGCCGGACTGTCCGGGGAGAATATCAAAGTAAGTCCCTGGCTGGACAAACTAATTCCCCTAATCGCGTTTAAGGTTTCCGGTTCGACTCCACTTGAGCAACAAAAAGCGATTGGCCAATATATTCGAAGCCGTCCTGTATCGGAGATCGCTCAATACTATTATGCCAACGGGAAAAAACCGAAGCCCGAAAAAAAAGATAAAAAAAGTGCCCAACTTTCTTTGGAACATAAATTCTATGGTCAGCCGGCATACGGTGCTTTTTTCCGCGGAAAAGATACTATTGATTGGGACAGCAACCCGGTTTCGGACTACGAGTGGATCGTCCAATTTCATCGTTTCTCCGGACACAAATCACTGGCGGCAATGTACCGCGGCACTAAAGACGAACGTTACGCTTCTGAATGGAAATTTGAAATTGATTCCTGGATTAAACACATGCACGATCTTCCGGTACCGTTCAAGCATCCCGGCTGGCGATCTCTTGATACGGCCATTCGAATGCTTCAATGGTCTTTGGTCTTTGACGACTTTGCCCGATCTCCTTCTCTCAATGATGAAACGCTTGTTTCTTTTCTTTACTCCCTGTGTGTGCATATGGAGCGAACCGATAACACCTGCCGTCAGGCCATGATGTCCAATAAGTCTCTCGGTAATTGGGATATTCATCATGCGGAAGCACTATTAGTCGCCGCCGCTTCCTTTCCAGAACTGAAATGTTCTTCCGATTACGCCCGGCGGGCAGCTGAATATCTTGTAAATTTTGAAAAGCGGGTGCTTCTTCCCGATGGAGTCATTAATGAATACATTCCCAGTTATCACAGCGCATATCCGGCCAATTTTTCCCGATTGATCCGTTTCGTTGACAGACTCAATCTTCCTGTTGAGATTCCCGAAGAGTATCGCCGTCTTTTGGAAAAATCGATCGACGCTGTTGTGATCTGGAGTCATCCAGACGGTACCTCACCACTATTTGGCGATTCCTGGCTTGGTTCACACGGCATTAATCGCGGTTGGATCACTCCTTACCTTGAAATGTTTGACCGTCCTGACTGGATCTGGTTCGCCACAAACGGGAAAAAGGGAACTCCTCCAGCCTCACGACTTCGGGAACTTCCCAACGCGGGATATTATACCATACGTTCCGATTGGAGTGAGCAAGCATTATTTCTTGTTCTCAAAAATACCTATCTTCCTGCGTCAAAAAAATGGCACAATCAGCCTGACAATATGACATTCGAACTTTCCGCTTACGGACAACGGCTTATGACGGACAGCGGATGTTATAATTACAGCGGCGAACCTGAATGGCGCGCCTGGTTTCGGTCTCCGGCGGCGCACCAACTCGTTACACTCGATAATAAACCTGTCGCCATGAAGGGCAGAAAAATTGTTGATTCTTCTTCCGAAAAAATGGATCTGCTCGTCGTTGAAAATGAACCGGTTGACAAACTGATTCATCGCCGGACAGTATTGCTGCTCGACAAAAAATATTTTATAATCCTCGACCGGCTCTCGGGAGACGCTTCCGGTCAATTGCGTCAACATTTTCAATTTCTTCCCGGTCCCTGCTGCATTGACAAAACAAAATTAACGGCACAAACGACCCCCCAAAACAACGAAACGGTCGCCCTGTTTCTCCAAAACGTTTCCGCGCCCGGTATTTCGCTTGAAGAGGAAGAAGGTTGGATCTCTGAAAAGTATATGCAAAAAGAAAAAAGGCCCGCGTTGGCTTTCGTTCAAAACAAAAACAAAGATCAGATCTGTTATTTCGCGACAGCTCTCATTCCAATTAAACCGGGACAAAATATTAAGCCGGTTATTTTTGACTGGTCGGAAAAAAAGAATCTTCTGACACTTTCAGTCGGTACAAAAGAAAAATACATAATTTTGGTTGATCCGAAAACTTCACAATGCCGTTTGGAACCTCAAGATCAGAAATAAAAAAAAGTAATCAAAAGTATTTTACTGCGTACCGCTTTTATTTTAAATTTTCCGTCATGTTCGCCGACTGACTGCGTGAATCAGCTGTTCTTTTGACGTTATAACGGAAAATTCAAGATGAAATCGGTATACTTTTGATTTTTTAACTGAAGCACCATATGAAGAAAACAAGAAGGATATTGTGTTACATGCAAAACAAAAAATACGGTCTGTCCGTCGCTGCGCTGATTTCCATTTTACTTTCAATAACATGTCAGGCACAGGATTTCGCCTGGCGCGTTCATGAGAATGGCAAGGGGGCACCAGAAACAATACAACTTCTCTTGCGGGATCAGACGGTGATGGAATCGCCGCGGGAAGGACTTTGGTCTTTTGCGGCCAACTGGACGGATGACGCCCCTTCCGACTGGCATCATGTCGGTATTTCAACGACAGAAAAGTCGGACGGCTGGACGATTTTTTTCGGTCGAACGCAATACGGATCGGGGGAACTGCGTTTTCGGGACGCGTATATTCCCGACCGCGGAATGCTTAAATGTATCCGGCGCATCGAATATCAGGGGAAAGAGCCCTTGAAAAAAATAACACTTTCCGTTCGCTGGAGAGTACCGGGTCACCGGCAGCAGGCATTTTTACCGGGAACAATTTATTACGGCAATCCATCGGGCGAGAAAAACGGCGCGGATCGGGTCGCTCTCTGGCATGGCCGATCACGAGAATTCGCGTTTTTCGAAGAACATCGCTACCCGATGCCGTTTGCCTGTCTTGAAGACGCGCAAGGACATAAAGGCTCCGCAGTTCATACGCTTCCGTCACCAGTCGTTCGGGGCGCGGTTCAAGATCAATGGTGGTCGCTGGGTATTCGAGCGATAACGGACAACGAAACGGAAATCGCTCTCTATTCCGGGTTTGTTGGTTATAACGGACGAAGCAGTTCCGTAAAAGCACGACAAACACAATCGTTGAAATACCCTGAATCGGGCATGACAATTCTCCCCGGTACTGTTATCGAAAAAACGTTTTGGCTTGACGTTTGGCAAATGGACCGAAAAGGAACAGCGTTTCAAAGACCGATCGAAAAATCGCTGGATCTTTTCCGTCCTTTTTACGCGGACGATTTTCCTTCCCGGGCAGAAACAGTGCGGAGTAAATTCGCGTTCGCCCAAAAACGATGGCTGGAAGGACCGGATTACGCCGGATTCAATTTTTATCCGGAAACACTTTCCCCCAAAATCGTTATGGGCTGGTGCGGTCAAGCGGCTTCACCGGGATACGCACTTCAGGTTCTTGAACCAGATCTTCTCAGTCATGAAAAAGATCCGGCGAAACGCGCAAAACTAAGTCGATGGATCGTTTCCGCGGTTCAGAAATCGCTGGATCATTTAACAGGATCTCCTTTTAATGACAATGGATTTTCGGTTATTTATGATGTCAAAACCAAGAAATGGCTTAACAGTGGCGATCATGTTTCCATGGGACAGGGAATGTATAATTTCGCCAAAGCGATTGAAAAAGGACGGACGGACAAGCGGTACAATACGGCGAAATGGGAGGAATTTCTGCGCAAAAGCGCCGATCGGGCGGCCAAACGAATACTTGCCAAAGACTGGCGTCCGGTCTCAACCGCGGAAGGTTTTTACATTGCCCCGCTGGCTTTAGCCTCCGTTCTGTTCGAGAATGATATTTACCGGCAAGCGGCAGTTCGGGCGGCGGATCATTACGCGGTTCGCCATCTTGACATGACGGAGCCTTATTGGGGAGGTACTCTTGACGCGACCTGCGAAGACAAAGAAGGCGCTTGGGCCGCTTTTCAAGGTTTTCTGACATTATACGAAACGACCAAAGACCGTAAATATCTTGATTGGGCGAAACATGCCGGCGATGTTTGTTTGAGTTATCTTGTCGTTTGGGATATTCCGCTTCCTCCCGGCCGTTTGTCCGATCACTATTTTAAAACACGGGGTTGGACGTCCGTTTCCGCTCAAAATCAGCATTTGGATGTTTACGGCGTTCTTTTCGCTCCTGAAATTTGGAAGCTGGGAAAATATCTTGATCTCGACACCTATCAAAAAGTGTCCGAAGTCATGTTCCGAAGCTGCGGTCAGCTTATCGATCCCTGGGGAAGTCAGGGCGAACAGATCCAGGAAACGAATTTCGCCCAGCAGGGGGATATGTCCGATGTCCTTAAACTGCGCGGCGGTTACGCGGAAAGTTGGACCGTCTTTTGGATCACCGCTCATTTTTTGAATTCCGCCGCCCGACAAGCGGAATGTTCATCGATAAAAAACAAGGATTAACGATGATTTTTTGAACTGACGGGAAATGAAAAAATTTTTATATTGGCGGTTTATATCCCGTTTACGATTTCCCTGTCACACGTTAAAAAGAACAGACAATTGAGTCAATTGACGAAAAAGGCGAAAATTTAAAAACAAGAGCTGTATAAAAATACTCAGAAGCAGAAGCGGTCTCTTTATCTCATCAAAGAGAACCGCTTTCTTCATTTTAAAACGGACGCTGCCGTTTATCATTTCTTTTTCAGTTGGAGAAAACAGGGCTGAAGACCATTCAAAACGATGGAAATATTATCGCCGTTTTGCTCAAAAGAAAGGGGGGGCATTTTCGTTGTTTGGACAGCGTATCCCGACGGAATTTTAAAGACGGCTTTCTGACGATCCGGGGCTCCGTTGACGATCAACAGAAAAACATCCTGTTCCGATCCGTAAGCACGAAAAAGGATCTGCGGAATGTTTTTCTTATCGGGCTCAATTTTCAGGGGAGCCGGTTTCATCAAAAGAACAGGGATCCAATTTTTAATTTCCGCGGACATTTTTGCAACGTCTTTCCAACGATCTTCAAATGGCTCTCGAACAAGAGCTTGCCCCCCTTCCTCAATTGTTTTATCCATTCGCAGAAGGCTGTGCCAGGAATAATAAAGCAAACCATTGGCACCGTTAGCGATACACATCCAGGACATACCGCGGATCTCGTCATAATGAGGAGCCCGATAGGCTTTCTTTATTTTAGGGTCGTTTCGATGCGCGGCCCAATTAAAAAGCTGCGGAACCTGCCAAACGGCATGTCGATTCATAACGCCTTCACGGGTCTGACGAGTCCATTCGGCGGCAACAAAGGCAGGCTTTCGGGGGATCGGGTACGGATCGGTTCCGACAATATCGAGAGAAGGAAGATAATAACGGATCTCATTCGACTGACAAAGAACAGTCAGAGTCGGACGCTGCGGATCAAGTTTTTCCAGCAGATCCCGACGGTAGATCAGCTCCGGAAGACGCGTGAGCGGAATTTCATCGTTTATATACCAAGCGATAATTGACCGATGCGTTTTCAGATCGGAAATGAGTTTTTCAAACGCCGCGTTTTTATCGGAGTCGGGCCCGTTAGGGATCTTGTTTTGGAAACTGTAAATTATTTTCATCTTCCGGGCGTCGATACAATCAAGCATTTTTTTATTGACCAACGAATAGGAGAGCAGACAATTAAAGCCGGCGGACGCCATTTGATTGATGTCCTTTTCCTGCGGCGCAAGAATATACATACCGAGAGGGAAGAATGGTTTGCCGTCGAGAATAAACCGAAGATCACGGTCGACATAACAGCGGTAATCAGGACGCTGAATTAAACGGGTAATCGTCAGTCCGGTTTCTTCTTTTTTTCCATTGGAAGGATTAACGGCCCGGCAGATCGCCCGATATTTGCCCGGCGCCAGCTTACCGGCATCAATTTTATACTCCAAAAAATCTTTTCCCCGACGGTTCGGAAGAAGATCGATAAAGGCTGTTTCATCATCGGCACTCCCGGCCTTAACAGAAACTTTTTTCTTGACGACGGGTTCATTCGTTTTCTTGTCGGAAGAAAAATTTTCGGACTCATCCGGTATTTTGACAAGGGTAAGCCGGGCATCAAGTTTTTTAATATCGAGGCCTTCGACGGACGGACAGATCCCGACATCAATCGTCATTATTTCCGCGATTGCCTGATGCCGGTAACGATCAGTTGTCATGCCGGAGAAAAGTTTATATTCCGGACGTCGAAGTTCAGCATCGTCGAACCAGGCGGTTCCGGTCGATCCATCGGTCGCGAAACAGCGCAGATAAACATCGCGCGCTCCTTCCGGAATAATCGCGATACCGCCGATTTTTGTCCAGTTTTTCGTTGTTCCTGTAACCTGCGAGGTCACATAGGCCCCTTCATTGTGTCCATATTGATTTTTCCATTCAAGACAGATCTGCGCGAATCCGTTTTTCAGATCCTTTGTCTTGACCCAAACAGAAAAGTCAACGATATCACCGGGAAGCAATCCGGTTTTTTGAGAACAAAAAATATAATCATGCCCGATATCCTGCCAACGAAGCGACGCGTTACCTGTTCGGGCAGTGTCAAAAGTCAGGGAATAGTATTGGGGATTCGTTTCCCAACCGTTGGGGGAACCGTCTTTTACTTCTGTTTCGAACGACGGATTTTTCAGAACATATTTATTTTCGGATCCCGCCTGAACAGATACAGACAGGAATAAAAAAAACAAGATCGCAAACACTGACCGCTGCCGCATTATTTCAACTCCTTAATTTTCAGTATTTTTTTGGGGAATGGACGGATTTCACTTCGCAAGTTTGAAAGTATCACCAATAAAAAACCTGTCCGGTAATTTTATTAATTATAACAAATGAAACTCTTCATTTCAAGCAGAGAACAGAACAAATAAAATTTAAGTTTCCTGATTTATGCGCCATATAATTAGAAATTAATATAAAGTGAATTTCTCTTCTCGTCATCGGATTTGCCGGTCGCCAAAACGAACAGTGCCGGGCTTTCAAAAAAGATAAATTCAACCGCATAAAAATATTTTATATCGATCTTTCTTTATAATTTTTCATTATTAACGCAAGTTGATTTTGTGAACAGGCGGTCTCTTGTCCTAAAAACCAGGTCAAGCGTAATCGGTGACAACACAATTGCAACACCACTTTTTACAACTCGTCTCTTGACAAATGAATTTCGAACAATCATAATAAAGATCTGCATTTTTCCAATGTAATTATTGTTAAACATTTTATACTGTTTTCATTTAATTTCCGAACTTCATCCGATGACCGTTCTGAAACGGCTGTTCATTCGACGTTAGAACGGAAAATTGATCTTGAATCGGTATATACGGTCAGTATTTTGTTTCACTGGTATAACCAAAGAAAAAACAACGGCGGAAATGAATTATGAACGATCCATTATTTTTTCATGACACAGGCGCGTTAACATCGATTGACTGGGCAGTCGTCGGCGGGTATTTTTTACTTCTTTTCGGGCTGGCCTGGTTTCTGATCATTAAATCGAAGAACACCGCGGGCGATTATTTTCTGGCCGGTAATTCCTTGAGCTGGTTTATTGTCGGCGCTTCAATTTTTGCGTCGAACATCGGTTCGGAACATCTTGTTGGACTGGCGGGAAGCGGATGCACTGACGGTGTAACGCTTGCGCATTATGAACTTCATGCCTGGTGTCTTTTAGTGCTGGCCTGGATCTTTATTCCGTTTTACGCGCGCAGTAATGTTTTTACAATGCCGGAATTTCTTGAACGTCGTTTTTCACCGAACGCGCGCTGGGTTCTTTCCGTCATTTCGCTGGTCGCTTACGTCGTTACCAAGGTCGCGGTGGGGATCTTTGCCGGGGGAATCGTCTTTAAAGTCCTGCTTCCCGATTTCATGTTCGCCGGTCTCGACAGTTTTTGGATCGGATCCATTTCCGTAATTATCCTGACGGGAATTTATACAATGCTCGGAGGAATGCGCGCGGTTGCTTACACGGAAGCACTTCAAACATTCATTCTTATTTTAGGATCCATTCTTGTTACCATTTTCGGGCTTATGGCTCTCGGACGATACGATGGAGGTTCCGGATCTGTTGCCGACGGCTGGAAAAATTTGCGCTCTGTCTGTTCCAATAAAGCGGAAGGACGCGATATGTTTAATCTTTGGAAACCGCTTTTACCGAAGGGGATCGAAGGAACCTGGGCTCCGGTCATCGAACGGGCGGAAACAGACAGTAACAGCTCCCAACCGACCAAGAGTAAAACAAATGATTCCGCGCTGAAAACCGGTGAGTTGAATTTACAGAATGTTTCCGAAGACGTATTACAGATTTCGCAACAAGATAAAAAAGAGGAAGGACCGATCATTCGCCAAGCTTGGTATTTTAAAGATAAAACACAGAATTCACACTATCCCTGGCTCGGAATGCTTTTTTGCGCGCCGATTATTGGTCTTTGGTACTGGTGTACCGATCAGTATATCGTTCAACGGGCCTTGAGTGCCCGCAATGAAAAGGAGGCCCGCCGCGGCAGTATCTTTGCCGCCTTTTTAAAAATGCTCCCGGTCTTTATTTTCATTATACCAGGCATGATCTGTTTCGCACTTTCCTGTTACGGTCAAAACGGTTTGGAATCGCTGACGACAACCGGTCCGAACGGGATCAAACAGGCGGTCACTTCCGAGTGTCAGGGAGCGTTTCCCCTGATGGTGCGCGAAGTTCTTCCGATTGGAATTCGGGGAATGGTCGTCGCCGGACTTCTTTCCGCCCTGATGAGTTCTCTCGCCGGGGTCTTCAACGCGTGCGCAACACTGTTCACAATGGACTTTTATCAAAAATTCAAATCGAACGCCAGCGAAAAACAGCTTGTCTGGATCGGTCGGGCAGCAACGTTCGTCATGATTTTGATCGGCTTGGCCTGGATCCCGATCATTCGGGGAAAGAGCGGTCTTTATGACTATCTGCAATCGGTTCAGGGTTATCTTGCCCCGCCAATTTTCGCCGTTTTTCTTCTCGGAGTCTTCATGAAACGGATCAACTCGAAAGGAGCGCTGGCAGCTCTGATCATCGGGTTCGCACTCGGCATTTTCCGACTGATTATTGATACGATGGCGACCCTTGGATCCTCTTTCACCGAAGGTTCGCTCTTCTGGATCGTTTATAATACCTATTTTCAATATTACAGTCTTTTTATTTTCGTGATCAGTCTGCTGGTGATGATCGTCGTCAGTTACGCGACACAAGCGCCCGATTATTCAAAAATACAGGGACTGACGTTCGGCACTGTTTCTGACACAGAACGGCGCACTTCCCGCGAAAGCTGGTCTTGGAAAGAAGTTGCCGCTTCCTGCGTCGTCGTTGCCGCCATTCTCGCCGCTTATCTTTATTTCGCCGGTTAAATATATATTGGCCATCATCCGGATTTTTCGCAGGTCCCGCCGATTCGTTTTCAGAATCGACGGGACTTTTGACATTGGAACAGAAAAGTCAATAATAGAATCGACCTATTCTGACATAAGATATACCGATTCCATCATGAATTTTCCGTTATAACGTCAAAAGAGCAGCCGATTCACGCAGGCAATCGGCGGTGATAACGGAAAATTTAAAATAGAAACAGTATAAAACGCTTTTGAACATATTCCGACGCATTTAAAAATCAGAAGACATTCCGGCGGCTGGAACGATCATCGGCATTTTGTTTTGCGGATGCGCAACGGTGATCAGTTCGGTCCCATAAATCATTCTCAAATTGGGGGGAGTCATCAGGTCCCGGGGACAGCCATCGAAAACAATTTTTCCTTTCGACAAAGCAATTAGATGATCCGCCTGCAGAACGGCGCGATTCAGATCGTGAGTTACTTCAAGAATGGTCTTTTTTTCCGTCCGGTTCAGCTCGGTAAGAAGAAGACTGATCTCGGCCTGATGCCGGTAATCAAGAAAAGCGGATATTTCATCCAGTAAAAGAATGCCAGTCTGCTGAACAATCGCGGCGGCAAGATTTGTTTTGCGAAATTCCCCGCCACTTAATGTATTAAGGGGCCGGTCGGCGAGATCCTTTATTCCTGTTTTTGCAAGCGCACTGTCAACGGCGTCGAAATCGTTTTGGTCCAATGCCGCAAAAGTATTCAAATGCGGATATCGGGCCAGCGTAATATATTGCCGGACCGTAAAAGGAGGGATCTCGGGCATTTGTCCGACCAGCGCCTCCAATTGCGCCAGTTCCCGACGGGAATAAGATCGTATCGAACGATCATTAACAAGAATTTCACCTGTCCACTGATCCAAAAGAAGATCCAGGCATCGAAGCAGCGTCGTTTTACCGGCTCCGTTAAGACCAATCACTGCCGCGTATTCTCCTTCAGAGATCTTGAACGAAAGATCATCCAGCAGAAGTCGGCCATCGGTTTCGCAACTTAAATGAGAGACAGAAATCAATGAAAAACCTTTTGTTGGCGATTCAGGCCGGTTCCAAATTTTTTCAACTTTAATGTCGCAAGAACGATCTGCCCCAGCGATCAATCAATAAAAAATGAAAAACAAAAATGACGGTTAAAATAAAACGATCCGAAAAAAAGATCTCGGACCGTTTGAATTAAAAATACTTTTATACTGCTTTTATGAAAATATTCCGTCATTTCCGCCAATTGACTCCGCGAATCAACTGTTCTTTCGACGTTATAACGGAAAATTCAATCTGAAATCGGCATTATTTCATAACGGACAACTTATTTTTTCAATTTTATGACATAAGAGCCGACGGACCATAAAAATCATCGGCGCGAAATTTTAAAAAACATCAGCGATCCGTTCATAAATAATTATTTATTGGCTTTAAAATACTCAATCAGCGCGTTGGTGGACGAATCGTGATCCTGCGATTTTTCAGGGGAAACAAGTTCCGGAAGAACAACTTTGGCCAGCTGTTTTCCGAGTTCAACTCCCATTTGATCGAAAGAATTGATATTCCAAATTATGCCCTGAACGAAAATCTTCATTTCATAAAACGAGATCAGTTTCCCCAAAACAGCAGGCGTCAGTTTTTTGAAGAAGAAAGTATTGGTCGGACGGTTTCCGGTAAAGACTTTAGCCGGAGCCAGCCGGGCCGCTTCATCATCGGACAGTCCCGACTTGATCAGCTCGGCGTAAGCTTCTTCTTTTGTTTTGCCTTTCATGAGCGCTTCAGTCTGCGCGATGAAATTGGCAATCAGTTTCTGATGATGATCGCCGATCGGATTCTGCGATTGAACCGGGGCCAGAAAATCGGCGGGGATCAATTTCGTTCCCTGATGAATCAACTGATAGAACGCATGCTGTCCGTTAGTACCCGGTTCCCCCCAAATGATCGGACCGGTCGAATAATCGACTGTATTGTTCTGACGGTCAACCCCTTTGCCGTTGCTTTCCATATCACCTTGCTGAAGATAGGCGGCGAATCGGTGCATGTACTGATCGTAAGGAAGAATTGCCTGACTTTCGGCATTGAAGAAATTATTATACCAAATACCCAACAGGGCCATAATAACCGGAATATTTTTTTCGAACGGAGCGGTTCTAAAATAGACATCCGCTTCATGAGCGCCGGCCAGCAGTTCTTCGAAATTATCGAATCCAATCGCAAGGACAATACTCATTCCAATGGCGGACCAAAGAGAATAGCGGCCGCCGACCCAATTCCAAAATTCGAACATGTTTTCCGGATCAATGCCAAACGCTTCGACTTCAGCCCGATTGGTGGACAGAGCGATAAAATGTTTCGCGACCTCTTTTTCGTCGCCCGCGGCGGCCAGGAACCAGTCTTTGGCACTTCGGGCATTGGTCATTGTTTCGAGAGTCGTAAACGTTTTGGACGCGATAATAAACAGCGTCGTTTCCGGATCGAGTTTTTTAAGCGTTTCAGAAATATGAGTTCCGTCAACATTGGAAACGAAATGAACGTTGACAACCGATTTATAAGGAGTTAACGCTTCTGTAACCATCAGGGGGCCGAGATCCGATCCGCCAATTCCGATATTGACGACATCAGTAATGACCTTGCCGGTATAACCTTTCCAGTTTCCGCTGCGGACTTTCTGACTGAATGATTTCATTTTCGCCAAAACAGCATTGATTTTCGGCATGACGTCTTCGCCGTCAACGTAAACAGGCTCGTTCGATCGATTGCGCAACGCCGTATGAAGAACGGATCGGTGTTCAGTTACATTGATCTTTCCGCCGGTAAACATCTCTTCAATGGCGGATTTCAAACCCGCTTGATCCGCCAGCTTCAGAAGAAGCTCAAGCGTCTCGCTGGTGATTCTGTTTTTGGAGTAATCAAAAAGAATATCTTCAAACTGAATGGAAAACTTTTTAAAACGGTCGGGGTCCGAAGCAAAAAGGTCCCGCATGGCCGTTGTGTCGAATTGTTTTTTGTGATTTGCAAGCGATTTCCAGATGGAGGATTCGGTTAATGAACTCATTGCTTTCCTTTCCATATTCAAGACTAAACAGGAATAAACAAATTCGGGTTTCCTGACAGATCTGAAAAACAGAATCCGGCGAAAATTTTTTAATTTAACAGATCCGGACGGTCTGTTCATCGCTCAAAATTTTGAAGATCTTCTTGAAAACGCTTCTGAATTTTTATTTACTTCGTATTTAACAAAAATGATTTTCTTTTACAACATACAGTCCGTAAATTTGCAAACAATACACAAAATGAGCAGAAACACATTTTAAATATTTTATCATTTTATTCGAAAACGGACTATAATATTTATCACTTTATATTATATCCTTTTTTATAAGATTGACAACAGGCATAAAATTAAAGTAAAAGATAAAAATAACGCCTATAAAAAAACTTTAAAATCAAAGAGGTTTTTATCGGCGGACAATTTATAACCATCAGCCGTCGACTCCAAAAGAAAATCAATCGTTTCCGGTTAATATCGCGAAAGCGGCAGCGTATTCTCCGGAATGGGTAATAGAAATCATGACCTGGTTTCCGCCGAGTTCTTTGGCTTTTTTCAGCGCCCCTCCGGAGAGAATAATTTCCGGTTTGCCCGCCGAATCATTTTTGACTTCGACATCCTTCCAGTCAATGCCGGCGATCCATCCGGTTCCGAGTGTTTTGAGAACGGCCTCTTTTGCGGCCCATCGTCCAGCCAAATGTTCACCCATATGTTTGCCGGAATGACTGTATTGTATTTCCTGATCAGTATAAATTCTTTTAAGAAAAAAATCGCCGTGTTTTTCGAGCATGTTTTCGATTCGGGAAATTTCAGCGATATCGGTTCCAATGCCAATAATTTTCATAAGAGCTGCCCGCGCAAATAAAAAAAGCGTCCGAAAGTTGACTCACGGGCGCCTTTATACTGACAATACATTAAAGAATCTCCGCCTTCGGCATTGAAATCTGACTGTTCTTTCAAATTTTGAACAGAAAAACAACGTTAAGCGGATTTATAACAGGGGTACAGGGATTCGA
>CAZZEF010000037.1:16624-27910 GCA_964652875.1 uncultured Planctomycetaceae bacterium | reverse complement strand
CAATTCCGCGTTTGTACTCTGGCCAGTTCGAAACACGCGGTATCTCGCCGTCCGATTCAGCGGATCCTTTGAGGAAAAGCCGGTTATGCCGGAAAACAGTTGTAAGTATTCCGTTTTGACCGGAAAATTTTATGAACAGCTTCATGAAAATGAATGGTGGCAGAACTCGTTTGTCAACTGGTTCGATCGCTTCAAAATGCCTCCGGAGCGAAGTGGATCAGGCAGTCGCTTTTTGATCAGTATTGCGGAGCTGTCCTGTTTCAGTGAACTGCCCTGTGATTACGCCGGAGCCAATTCCCCTGATCTCGCCTGTCCGCAAGCCCGAATTGAGCGCGATTGGATCCTGCAGGATCACGGAACGGAGATCGGACAATGTTTTCGATCTGCCGAAAATGCCGAAGTTGAAATAAAAATGGTCAAGACGGTTCTTTCTGAAATTCAGGACAATCCGAAATACGGCGAATTGAACCAGCGCTGTCAAAAACTGACCGATACCCGGATCACCGGAAACGATTCACGCTGGAAAAAACTCTATTTCGACGCATGTCGGGTTCGGCGTGCCGAACGTCTTGCTGAACTGCTGGAAGAAACAAAACAGATCGTCTATGTCAAGCATTATGTATTTGGCGGATGGACCATAACGGAACAGACAGAATACGAAACCGACGAACAGTATAAAGAATACACTCCTGAATGGCGGCCCGGCGGTCAACTCTGTCTGGCTTCGATTCATTCGGACGGATCCGTTGAGCAGGAAACACTCATAGACCGGCCCGACGGCTGCGTTCGTGATCCTGCCCTTTCCCGGGACGGCAAAACGCTTTTCTTCTCAATGAGGAAAAATTATCAAGACGACGATTTTCACCTTTGGAAAATGGATCTTGCGACCCGACAGATCCGACAGATCACCTTCGATCCGATTGTTGACGGAAAAAGGGTTCCCTGCTCCGATATCGAACCGTGTGTTACGGCGGAAGATAAAATCATTTTTCAATCGACCCGATGCGCTCAAATCGATATCTGCAAACCGCATGTCTGCTCCAATTTATATACTTGTGATCAGGACGGAAAAGAAATGACGCGTTTGGGATTCGATCAGCTGCATACGTTTTATCCGCAAACGCTCGACGACGGAAGAATTACTTATACCCGTTGGGAATACAACGACCGCAACCCGCTTTATATTCAACCGCTGTTTGTCATGAACTCCGACGGAACCGGACAGACCGAGTATTACGGAAATAATTCGATGTACCCTGTTTCCGTCATTCACGCCCGAGGCATCCCGGGAACCGCCAAGGTTATGGCCGTTATTTCCGGTCATCATGTTCTGCAAAAAGGGGCCCTGGCCATTATCGACCGAACTCGCGGAACACAGGGAAACGACGGGATCGAATTCATTGAGAGCGCCTCGCCCGTTTCCCGGTCGAACCGCCATTTCTCCGATGTTCCCAATACGGACGCGGCCGATACATTTTTTGATTTTTTCGGGCATGCCGGTCCTCAATATCAATATCCGTTTCCGCTGAACGAAAACAGTTTTCTGGTCGCTTTCAATCCGGAAGGATCTTACCTGCTGAAAGGGCCGCTGAGTGTTCCGATGGGGATCTACTGGATGAGTTCGTCCGGAGAACGGGAACTTTTGGCGTTCGACAGGTCCAATTCCTGCGGTCAGGCGGCAGCGGTCAGGCCCTGTCAGAGTTCTCACCGCCGGATCTCGCCGGTCAAACCGGATGAAAGTTTCGGATCCTTTTACGTGCGCGATATTTATCAAGGGCCCGGACTGGCTGGTATTGAACGGGGAACAATAAAAAAACTGCGCGTTATCGCCCTTGAATACCGAGCCGCCTGGATCGGCGACGGTATGAATTCCGGCGAAGCGGGCACAGGAACCGTTCATACGCCGATCTCCATCAACAGCGGAAGCTGGGATGTTAAACATGTTCTCGGCGAAGTCGATATTGAAGCCGATGGATCCGCCTATTTTAAAGTTCCCGCCCGAACGCCTGTTTATTTTCAATTACTTGACGAAAAAGGCCAATGCGTTCAGTCGATGCGGAGTTGGGCAACACTTCAGGGGGGGGAACAATTCGGCTGCGTCGGATGTCATGAAAATAAAAATGATGCCGCGCCCATGCAAAAAAATCAACTGACCGCGCTGGCTGTTAAAAAAGCGCCGCAAAAACTCCGTCCTTCCTTTGGCCGTCCGCATCCCCTGATGACCCGGCTTGAAAAAGAAAACATCCTTGATTCACTCGAAGCGTTTCTTGGCGTCAATGCCGTTTGCCGTCTTGATCCCGAGGCGCCGATCGCCGGTTTCAGCTACCGACAGCTGGTTCAGCCGATCCTCGACCGCCATTGCGTTCAATGCCATCAGGGAACCCCCGACAGTCCCGATCCAAAAATGAGAAGTTCGCTCCGCTTGACCGGTGAAGTCCAAAGCGTTCAGGGAAAAACGCTCGGCAAAAGAAATCATTACCGGAATTATACCCGATCCTATTTGGAACTGACGGATTACGGAAACGCTCAAGGGAGTAAATGGGTCACTTGGTATAATCCGCGCGCACGGGCAAAAATGCTCGAACCGAACTTCTGCGGCTCGACGAAAAGCCCGCTGATGAACTTTCTCGAAAAGTCTCATTACGGAGTAGATCTCACCCGGACAGAAAAAGAAATTATCGCCTGCTGGATCGATCTGGCCGTTCCCTTTTGCGGATCTTGCGCTGAAGCGAATTCATGGTCCGAACAGCAAAAACAGGAATATCAATATTATCAAAATAAACGTGTTGTCTTTGCTCAGGAAGAACTTCAGATCCAGCGCAAGATCGCCGTATCCGCAAAACAGGGAGAAAAATAACTTGGCCGCGGTGCGCTTGAGATCTCTCTTCCGGACAATCGGTTTGAAGACGTTCTAACGTTATTCCGAGCTTGATCTGCCGTTTCCTTCTTATTTCAAAAAAATGGTTTGCCCCTTTTTATACTGCTTTTATTTTAAATTTTTCATTATTTCAGCCGATTGACTGTGTGAATCGGCTGTTCTTTTGACATTGTAACGGAAAATTCATTATGAAATCGGTATAATAGAGGAGAGAACGAAATAAGGAGCAAGACAGGAACGCGGCGTCTCGTCCGTGTTCCGAAAAAATTTTCCGCCCGTTTGGTTATCCTGAATGAACAAGTAAGTTATACCAGTTCCATTATGAATTTTCCGGAACGAAGCCGAAATAACACCCGATTGACGAAGGCAATCAGGACAGAGGGCGGAAAATTTCAAATGCCGACAGTATAAAATGCCGCGTCCCTATAAAACCGTTTGCGGTAGTGCGCCTTCTTCTTTTTCGTGTTCGTCCGCGTCTTGGCGGTTGCCTCCTCTTCTCTGAATCGGCGAATCGGCGAATCGGCGCTGGGGCGCGGTGTTGATTTTCCCTGGACAGTTTATTTGTCAAGGAGTTTTTCGGTTAAGTTTTCGATCGTCCGGTCAACTTGATCCTTATTGGTTTGATTTTCAGTTTGATAAGAATCGTTATTATTGATGTTTTCTTTTTTCAGATCTTCGTTTTTTTGCCGCCGGTCGGCTTCTTCCTTTGCTTTGATCAAGACGTTTCCAGCATTGTTCATTTGCCTGGAAGAAAAGAAATTGACCTGTCGGGCAGTTCCTTCGAGGGTTGTGCGTTTGGCAGCGAGTTCGTTAAAAGAGATCTTGTTTTCCGTGTTCCAGACAGCGGCCTGAATCGCGTACTGATCCGCCTTGTCGTCGTTAAGCATTTCGCATAAGACCTGAGTCGTTTTATTATTGGTGTATCGATCAATGGGGACGAGTTTGTAACGGATCGAAATGGCGGGTTCGTCTTTTCCGTGTTCCAGACAAACCGTTTTTACTTTATGATGAAGTGTTTTTTCTGGAGCGACGAACCAGCCGCCTCCGGCTCCTGATCCGCCTCCGGAACCGGATCTTCCCCCTGATCCTCCGCCGACTGACTGGGAATTGGATTGAGATCCGCTCATCATGGCTTCTCCCATTGCGTGACCTGCCCCCATTCCCAAACCGAGCGCAATCGCCGTCCGGTCTTCGAATTGTGCCGTTACCGGAACGCCCGCAAAAGCAGCTGGCATGTCGATGATAAGCGGTTCGTCAGTTTTATTCTTGATCGTGATTGTTGAATTCATTGAATTTCTCGCGATCAGTTTGGCATCGATCTTGCCTTGATCCATTGCGCTGAAAAGTTCAATATGTTTACTTTTCTGACGTTCATCGGCGGTTTTCTTTTCCGCGGTCAACCCCAAGTCCGTCCAAATAAAAATCATTGCGCCGATCAAAAGAAATCTTGTAAAAATACTGCTCATTGTTTTTCTCTGTTCTCTTTAAAAATTGTATAATGCAGAATCTGTTATAACGATAGTCCTTGTTTGGGTGATCCAACATAAAAATGTCGATTTACAAAGTCGATTGTCGAAAAACCATAAATTTTTTAAAACGCTTTTTCGGTCGATCATTTTGTTGGATCGAATATAAAAAAGCGGCGGTAATAAATCAGTTCCACCACCATTGATTCGGGGATAAATTTTTAAGTGTTTCGACAGGATCCTTTTTTCCTGTAACGGAATTGTCTTTTTCATAGGAAAAATTTTTCATCTCCAGTGCGAGATACGGTTCGATATGAACCCCGCCGCCTGCCGGAAAAGAAACCGCTTTTGATCCATGTCGAAGAACGTTTACGGCGGCTTCGGCCCTTTGAATGGGGGGCGCGGTTTCCAAAGAATATTTCTGTTCATTACCGAGGAAATCCGGGCTCCATCCTGCTTTGGAGTAAAGATCTTCTTTTTGCAGGTAAGCGGCGGTAATTGTCATGTCGATCAGATTGCGCAGATCAGCGTAAACAGGGATCTTTTTGGCGATTGAAATGTACTGATCGGTAAAACTTTTGGTGTATACTTTTGAGGCCCGGCAAGTCCGTTCGGAACAGATGCGTTTTCCGTCTTCGGTAACAAGTTCGTCTTTTCCGCAAAGTTGAACACCGTTTCCGGTGATCTGTATTGCGTTATGATCTTCCGACATGATCACACAATGATAGTCAGGTTGAAAATACCAGCGGACAAGTCCGTTTTTTGCGAGGTCTTCCGGATTGCAGCGGCTTGCGTAAGTTGTTATTCGTCCGGGGGCCTGCTCAAGTCCGATTCCGATCAGTTTCATGTGATAATCGGCGGCGGCCATTTTTTTTGCGAATTCCGTTCTGGAGGAAATTCCCCAAAATTTTATTGTTTGGAGTCCGAGCGAATTTTTTAAGCCTTCGGCATAACTGTTGACCATTGCCGCATTAAAGATGTCGAAAGAATTATTACGCGAAACGAAAGTCTGCATATTGCGAAGGCCTTCCTCTGTTGGATCGATGGAACATCCGATCAGGGGAGTTTTGTTTTCTCCTGGAGGAAAAGCGCGAAGCGCGACAGCCAAATCTTTCAGTTTCAAGGTCGGCAATTTGGATTTACTGCCGACTATTACCGCGTCAGTTCCCAGTGTCCAGCCTTCCGCCGGTCCGGCCAAAACAATGTCGCCTGTTTCAGGATAACAGAAGACATACTCAATTTTAAGCAGGCCCGCCAGATTATACATTTCTTCTGTAACGCGTCCATTATTCTCCTTTATACATCGTTCAAGACGGTTAAGTGAAACTTTTCGCATTCGAACCGTTTTTTTTATGTCGGGAGAAAGATCCGCGTACAGTGAATCAAGAAGTTTTTTATCAAGCAAATTTTTGTCAAAAGCGGCCGTTTTGAGAAGGCCGTCAGGAAAAATATAGACTCCTCCGCCGCCATTGCCTGCAATGCCGCTGTTTGTGTTTCCTGTATTTCCCATGCCGCCGGATTGAAAGCTGTTAGCGCCCATGGATCTTGGGGTCTGGGCCCCCACCGTGTTTCGATAGTTCGGAATCCCGCCCATTCCTCCGCCGCTGTCGTTGCCGGCCGCCGCGTTTTGTATTCTTTCATGAGCTTCCTCCAGCGATTCCAGCAGGCCGACGATCGGAGCGGGGGAAAAAGCGGCGGACAGATCAATGATATGCGGTTCGCCTGTTTGGTTTCTGATTATGATGCTTGCCTTTCCCGTGTCCGGTTCGGCTTCGAAATTCTTTTCCGCGGCCGGTCCCCAGTTTGCCCAAAGAAAAATCATTGCCCCAGTCAAAAGAAAATTTGTAAAATTACTGCTCATTCTTTCTCTTTTCTCTGTTAATAAAATTACAATTATAAATCGTTTTCCTGTTAATTTACAAACGATTCGTCTGATTCTGTATTCAAGATCCTTTTACGATAATACAGCAACGAAAATAATTGTATTTATTTCTGACGAAAAGCCGGGACAAGAAAAAAAAAGAGGCGTCAGCACTTATTGCTCACACCTCGGTACCTTGCAAGAACCGGTTTGCCCACAACGTGACTGACGCCCCAAAGTTGATATAACAATGGAACGACAAGTCGAACGTTGGGCAAAGTCAGTAAAAATTTATTGCTTATAAATATTACGTATAACAATAAATTTTATCTCATTGGAAATTGCAAGGTTTCAGGTGTGAGACTTACGACTTTTCGTTAGAATATATTTTTTATTTGACCGCTGGTTATGACTCCCAATTTTTCACTATTTAAATTAATAACACGAGAAACATCTTTTCTGTTCTCGATTCCCGTAAAAGTACATTTTTTATTTTAATATGAATTCCCCAAAGCGTCAAGAAAAATTTTGTCATTTTCTAAAAATAATTAAATATGACAGAATATAATCAACAGAATATTGGGTCGCATCTGAATAAAAATAGAAGAATTAAGCGGAGAAGTGAACGGTCTTGAGAAAGTTAAGTACGCTGACGTTAAAAAAGGGAGGATGTTCACTTGAAATATCCCCCCTTTTTTATGCCGAAAAAACGATTTGAGTTTTTTACTGTCAGTAATTACTGATCTTTTTTAGCAATTTCTTTTTCCTGGAGTGCCTTGACGGAGCTTTTCAGAGCGGAAAATTCGATAAAGGTAATGATAATACCTTTAACGGCGTTTTCCTTGGTCCGATAGGGAACGATTCGCATGAAATAAACCTTGTCATGATAAGGCAGTTCGCGCTCAATACTTTCAAGGGTTTCATTGACACAGTCGACATCTTTCAGGAAGGTCGGATAAAGTGTACTCAGGGCCAGATGGTGAATCGGACGTCCGACGTCGTTCTGAATAATGTTGGTGATATTGCTGGCGACACTGCTGACTTTTCGAATAACGAGGTTTTTGTCCAGGAAGAGCGTTCCGATCTGCGTATTGTTCAGCAGGTTGTCATAATCGGAGTTCAGTTCGGTCATCTCCTCAATCTTTCGGAGATGTTCCGCGTTGACGGTATAAAGCTCTTCGTTGACCGACTGGAGTTCCTCATTGGTGGACTGCAGCTCTTCGTTACTGGCGATCAGCTCTTCATTACTGGACTGCAGTTCTTCGTTGCTCGTTTCGAGTTCTTCAACGGTCGCCTGCAAACTTTCATTCTTATGCTGGATCTCGCGTTCGAGTTCTTCGATTCGTTCCTGATACTGATTGCTCAAATCAATCGGAATAGTCTTCTTGTTGTCAATAATGGGGACATTTTTAAGCGGCTCTTCGGCGAAGCTGATATAGTAGCAGGGGAAGTCGTCATCGGTGGTAATGACCCGTTTGCAGATGATATTCAGCTGTTGTTTTTGAGTGACGATTTCCATTGAAATGATCTCGCCGCTTTTCTTTTCCGCGCGCCGTATGACGCTTGAAACGGCAACTCCGACTTCCTTCGAAAGCATTTTCAAAAGATTGGCGGTCATTTCACCCTGCGGAAGTTGGAGAAAATCGCCCGCATTGCGTATAAAGTAAAGAATATTGTAATTGGAATCGATAATGACCGACGGCGGCAGAAACGCGTTGACAATATCCTCAAAGACATAACTCAAATGACGGCTTCCCTGTTTGAGCAGGTTTCCGCTGTTTTGAATCGAGAGTTCCGCCCGGTTTCGATGCAGCGGCATGCTCATGGATGAGGCAGGATAAAATTCCGGCTTGAACCGGTTTCTCTTTTTGAAGATCTTTGCCTTGCTGTCGAGAATATCGAATCCGTCGGCAAGTTTACCGAGCGATTCGCTGGATCCAAGGAACAAAATCCCGTCCGGTTTTAAGCAGACATGGAAAGTGGAAAGGATCTTCTGCTGCGTTTCCAAATCGATGTAAATTAAAAGGTTCCGGCAGGAGACCATATCGAGTTTGGAGAACGGCGGTTCGTCAATAACATTATGTCGAGCGAAAATGATCATTCGGCGGATATTATCGTTGATCTGATAACCGTTGTCATGCCGAACGAAATATTTGGCCAGATATTTCGGGGGTACGTCCGCGGAAATATTATTAGGATAAAAACCGGTTCCAGCGTAATTCAGCGAGTCTTCATCGATATCAGTGGCGAAGATCTTGACGTCGTTGAGAATACTGTTGCGGAGCATGTAATCCTTAATGAGTATGGCGATGGTGTACGCCTCCTCACCGGTGGAGCAGCCCGGCACCCAAACGCGGATTTCGCTTTTATCAGTATGTTTTTCAAAGACGGTCGGAAGAATGGAGTCGGAAAGTATTTCAAACGCCTTTTCATCGCGGAAGAAACGGGTCACGCCGATGAGCAGATCATTGAACAAGGCGGTGATTTCCTTTGGAGTCGCGGCCAAATAGGAAACGTAATCAATCACTTTAACGAACCGATTGATCGAAATTCGTTTTTCGAGCCGCCGGATGATCGTGTTCTGTTTATAGGTTGAAAAGTCGACGTTTTTGGCTTCATGCAGAATGGCGATGATTTTGTTATACAAGCTTTGGTTCTGCATCAGTTGATCTTCGACCGGACTTGTATGATTAATGATCGGGTGCTTGATGTAACTGGCGAGTTCTTTGGCCAGTTCATCAGGAGGCAGGACGAGATCGACCATTCCGGTTGAAATGGAACTGCGGGGCATGCCGTCGAATTTCGCCGTTTGATCGTCCTGAACCATCGTAACGCCGCCGAACTCTTTTATGGCGCGAATACCGAGGGTTCCATCGGATCCGGTTCCGGAAAGAATGATCCCGACCGCGTTGTTCTGCTGATCTTCGGCCAATGAACGGAAGAAAATATCGATTGGCAGATTCAGACTGCGTCCGATGATCTCTTTCAGATAGAGTTTGCCTCCGCGAATGGTCATGTTCATTTTCGGCGGAATGAGGTAGATATGATTGACCATAATTTTGGTTTTGTCTTTAACGACCTCAATCGGAATCGTTGTATGACGTCCGAGAAGTTCCCCCATAAAACTTTTGTAATCGGGCGAAAGGTGCTGAATAACGACAAATGCGGCGCCGGGATCGGGGATCATGTTGTCGAAGAATTCCTGCAGTGCTTCCAAACCGCCAGCAGACGCGCCAATACCGACGATTGGAAATTCCGCCTGATTCTTGTTGATTCCTCCGGTCTCCGCGTTCTCAAGATTTGCGGCGTCGGTCGCTTTGTTTTTCCCGTCGCCATCTGCTTCTATGGATTTCATTTTATCTGTCGTTTCCGTCTGGTCCGCTGCGTCCGTTTGATTCGCGGTCTCATTGTTTTCTGCCAAATTCACTTTATCTGATGTCTCCGTTTTTTGAGCAATTTCGTTATTAACTGTCTGAACCTCTTGCTTTTCCGAATTGATCTCGGAACTGACGTCTTTGTCGGTATTCATTTTGAGAGCTCCTTATCGTTTTTGTTGATATTTTTTGATTCTTTGGAATTATTTAAATTTGCTTGCATTTCCATTGTGTCGAACAGTTTTCTGAATTTATCAATATTAACAGGTTTTGTTATTGTTTTTTCAAAAAACTCCATGTCAAAATTGTTGTTTCGTTCGACGTCGGCGGTAACGGCATAAATGGGAATGTCGTCGTATTCGGGACATTGCCGAATCATGACCGCCAATTCCTCGCCGCTCATTTCGGGCATCCATAAATCGGTCATGACGAAATCATAATGATTTTTAGCCAGCAGTTCAAGCGCTTCCTTTCCGGAACTTGCCAAAGTAGGGGTGCAGTTCATAAGTTTGACGATTGCGCCAAGCACCTTGAGGTTCAAGACGATATCATCGACGAGCAGACAGGTACGCCGTTTGTAAAGGGCTGGTTTTTGGGGTTTGGCTTCAGTGACATGATCAGGAAAGCGGGAAATTTCGAGCGGGATTTCGACTCGTAATGTGTCGAGCGGATGGATCCAGATCATTTCCCCGTTCATGAATTTTATGATTTGACGCGCTAAAAACAACCCCAGTCCGGCGCAATTCTGCGAAACAGGTTTTCGCTGAGATATTAGATTAAGACTGTTTTCACCGGAGAAAATATTCTGACCATTAAATTCAACGATCAGAAAACCGTTGAACTGATCATTGGTAACATATTGGGCCCGAATGGAAATGGTTCCTTCGGAAGCGTTTCCTGCGGCATGGTCCAGAATGGCGAAAATCATCTGACGAAGTCTCATCTGGTCAGCCCAAAGAATGGGGATCTCTCCTGATTCATATCGGACAAGAACATTTTTGTTCTTCATCATTTTTTGACAAAGAAGGGCGAGTTCTTCGCAAATTTGCGAGACATCGACATTCCCCGCGTGTAACGGGACTGTTCCGCTTTCGAGCGTTGAAAGATCAAGGACTTCGTCAGTCAAAGACATGAGCATTTTGCCGGAAAGTTTGATTGAATCAAGGTACTCCTCAACGGAATCGCGTTCAATGCCTGGAACGGAAAGAAGTTCGCTGAATCCGATAATGGTGGTCAGCGGGGTACGGATCTCGTGACTGACATTGGTCAGGAAGAGCGATTTTTGCCGGTCGCTTTCCTCGGCTTTTTCCTTGGCCTGAACGAGCTGCGATTCCAGCTTTTTCTGCATGGAAATATCACTAATGGCCAATCGAAAGGTTTGGGCTTCGGGTTTTCGCGTTCCGGCAGTGATCATAACATACTGCGGACGGTCGAATCGATTAAAGATCTTCAGTTCCGCGGGAATCGGCACTCCCGACTTATTCAGCATTTTACAGAATAAATGAAACGAATTATGAAATTCAGGGCAAATAAAATCGTCAAAATTTTTGCCGACATAGGAATTAACCTGTTTCGGAATGGAAACAAATCTTTCGATAAAAGTCTTGTTCAAACGCTGGATCTTTCGGTCGGCGTCGATAATCACGTAACCCATCGGAGCGTTTTCAAAAAGTTCGACGAATTCTTCCCGTGATTCGGCAAGTTCCC
>CAZZEF010000037.1:0-16614 GCA_964652875.1 uncultured Planctomycetaceae bacterium | reverse complement strand
GAACGTTCGAGTTCGTTGTTTTGATGAGTCAGTTCGATATGGTAAATACTCAATTCCTGCAGAAGATCCTTGACGTTGTTGCCCAAATTATTGAGTTCAACATTGTTTTCAGGATTCTCCAGCAGTCTGGTTGCCATAGCGCGGAGTTCTTCAATAGTATTTTTATCGGACAATGCTATCTCCCAAAAATATTTTCATATAACGCATCGCGGGAAATTGGTTTTTCCAAAACTCGATCAAAAATCGCGGAATCGTAAGACACTTTACTGTGTTCCGCCGTAATCAGGACGATACGCATGGCAGCGTATTCGGGATTGGCGCGTATCGCCTTGGCCAGATCTTCGCCGGACATTTCCGCCATATAAAGATCGGTCATCACTATATTATACTTATCTTTTTTTAATTTTTCAAGAGCTTCTTCCCCTGAAGCGGCGGTTTCGCAAAAAATATGCAGACGCTTGAGCATGGAAGTAAGTATTCGCAAGTTCAAAGGGACGTCATCAACCAAAAGGATCCGGGGATCTTCGTTTTCAGGACAAAGCCGTTCAAGGCTGGGAATAGCAGCCAACCGCTCGACAGGTGAGTCGGACACTTCCATTTTGATCTTGGGAATGGAGAGCAGGAAGACGGATCCTTTGCCGGGAGTACTGGCCAGAGTGACTGTTCCGCCCATCTGGGTGATCATCTTTTTAACGATGGGAAGTCCGAGTCCTGTTCCGTTATTGACGGAATTGGTGCCGCGCATTCGCGTCAGTTGAACAAAAGGTTCAAAGAGGCGTTTTCCGTCTTCTGAAGCGATTCCGATGCCGGTGTCCTCAACGCTGATATTCAGGGTTCCTTCATTGGGGCCGGTTTTATTGAAATCGGCAATTATTTTGATTCCGCCGTGAATGGTGAATTTGATCGCGTTGCCGACCAGATTGAACAGGATCTGCCGCATTCGCTGCTGATCGACAAAAATATCGGGAACGCTGTCCGCATAGAAGGAGAGCGAAAGGTTTTTCTGATTGGCGATGTGACTGAACAGAGCGGCGATTTCCCGGAAGAAAACGGTTAAGTTCGTTTTTTCCGGAACGAAAACGAACTGACCGGCCTCAAGTTTGGACAGATCAAGGATATCATTGACCAGCTGGAGCAGCGCGTTTCCGGCGAAAGAAATATTAGTCAGGTATTCCTGTTGAGTGTGCTGGTCGAGCGTATGGTCTTTCAGCAGATCGGCGAACCCGATAACGGAATTGAGCGGAGTACGTATTTCATGACTCATTGAGGCCAGGAAGAAACTCTTGGCCTTGTCAGCCGCCTGCGCCTCAACGACCGCGGCTTTCAGTTTGGAAATGATCTGCTTGCGGAAAATAACCAGTTCAATAATATGACCGATCATTTCGAGAAGTCCGGCTTCATTTTTCGTCAGAACTTTTATTTTTTCATTCTGTGTAATAAATCCGATACTGCCCCAAGGTTTATTGTCAACAGAAATATAATTGATGTGTGTTCCTGTAATATTGAATTTTTTATGATTCTGCAAAATATAAGGAATGTGGATCTCCGCTTTGTTTCGGTCCTCTTCTTTTGAAAAATCAAAATCGAACTGATCGCCTCGTTTGGAGTCGAGCAGGGATTGGAACCAGACCATTTTTCGGGCTTCACTGATCGGGAAGACATGGTCGTTGAACAACGGCTTGATCCCGTCCGGAATATAATGCGCAAACAGGCGAACTGTACTGGTCTCCTCGTCAATATAAGAGACATAGGCGCGACTGAAACCAATATATTCACATGTTTTTTTCAAAATGAGGCGAACACCGCTGATTACATATTCGGTCGTAAAGAGGGTTTCGAACGCGTAAGAAATGATTTTTCGAATTTCGGCCAATTCCTGCAGTTCGGTGACTTCGAGCGTCATGCCAATCAGAACCGAATGTCCGCTTTCATTTTTTGCGGGAAGTTTGGTTGATTCGTACCGGTGAATAATTCCCCGGGAATCGGTCAGCAGTTCACTCAGACACTGTGTTTGACCGGAACGCATAACTTTTTGGTCATTGTTCCGAACGATTTTTGCGTCTTTGGGGTTTAGGAACAGTTCCATGTCGGTATGACCGATAATCTCTTCCGGGGTATAATTAAAGACTTCGGAAATATGATTATTGCATTGGAGATACTTGAAATTGTCGTCAGCGTCTTTTATATAAAAGGTTGCGGGAACGGAATCGACGATTTTGCGCCACATGGTCAGAACAGTGTCCCGTTGCGTTTGCGCGGTGATAAAGGGGGTTATGTCCTGAATAATGCCGGTTATTTCGTCAGAGCGTCCCAATACTTTATGCGAATAGATACGGTAAAAGTGAGTGCCGTCCTTTTTAATAACCCGGTAAACAAAAACCGTTTTCGGTACCTGATCGCTGACAAGCGCTTTGTAATTTTGCTCGCAGAGAATAACATCTTTCGGATGAACCCAGTCTTTGGCCGGAACCGCTTTGCCGTTTTTAACGGGCCAGAAATCGGGAAGCTGTTTATTGCCGGTCAATTCCATGGTATTATAGTTGACGCGGTAAGTCACGATTTTGGCGACATCGGCGGCGATTTCCCAATTTTCCAAAAGTGTTTGAAGCTGAATCCGAAGTTTGTAATCTTCGGTAATATCCAGTGATATTCCGAACAGAAGATAATCACCGTCATTGTCCTTAACGGGAACTTTTGTCGCGCGGAACTGATGAGGCAAACCATTTGAGTCGGGAACAATTTCATGAAGTTCCTGCGGTTTTCCGCTTTCGATCACTTCCGTGTCGCTTTTTCGGAACTGCAGAGCGGTTTTGCCTTTTCCGAAAATTTCCTCATCGGTATGACCAATGATCTCTTCCTGTTTTTTCCCGAAAAAGTTTGCGAAATTGGCGTTGCATTGAACATAACGGAATCCGTTTTTCGGAGACTTTATATAAATAATGGCCGGAACCGTGTCAATGCAGGTTTTCCAAAGTTTTTGTTCTGAGTCCTGTTTCTTTTGTTCGGCGACCAGATCGGTAATTTCCTGAACCAGTCCGAAGATCTCTTCCGGATGCTCCCGATTTCCTTGAGCGAACCCTTGGAAATAACGCATTGATCCGTTTTGGAACACGCGATATTCGAACTTTTCCTGCTTTTTCGAACCTTTTCGAACATTGTCATAAGCTTTCTTCCAGTTGGGAAGATCATCGGGATAAACCCAGGATTGGGCAGGAACGGCTCGTCCTTCGACAATAGGCCAGACGTTGGAAATAGTACTGTTTCCAGTAACTTCAAAAGTATTGATATTAAAACAGAAGTTGTAGATTTTGGCCATGGACACGACCGTTTCCCAATTGGCCAGTTCATTTTGTATCTCGTTGCGACGATGATATTCGGTGGTAACATCGCGAAAGACGAGAATGACCCCGATCGTATTGTTTTGAAGATCGCGGATCGGGGCGGCGCTGTCGGCGATATGATACCGATGTGTTCCGTCCATTGACAAAAGTTCGGTATGATTATTGAGTTCGACCATTTCGTTGGTCCGTAAAACATGATCCACCGGCGATTTCTGTTTTTTTCCGGTAATGGTGTCAAAGATCCGAAAGACCTGTTCGTGAGAGAGTCCGATGACCTCTTTCGACTTGACGCCGAGTAGCTTTTCGGCGGCCGGATTGATCATGTTAATATATCCGTTGCTGTCGGTCGAGAAGACCGCGTCGCCGATAGAATTTAATGTCAGACGGTAAAGTTCTTCATTCTTTTTGACTTCATCGCGCGTTTTTTGAAGTTCGGAAATATCCTGAGAGATCCAAATCGCGGTGGGGCGTCCAAACGCGGCTTGAGGGAGCGGTGAGACCATTGCCGATCGCGTTCCGTCGTCAGTAATGGAGTAATCGGCGACCTCGGGAATACCGCTTTTGATGACATTGACCGATTTTTTCGACATGATATTGCGTACCGATTCGCTGACAACATCATTCAAAGAGGAAAATGATCCGGAGACCAGATGATGTTTTTCTTTTAAATTACTCAAAAGAACATTGCCATATTCATCAACGACAAAGTAACGAATTGGCAAATTATTGAAGATCACGCCAGTTTGGAATTCTTTTTTTCTGCTTTTTAAATAATAGAGAAAGAAAACGCTCAAAAAGAGAGTGATCAGAAAAGGAGTACCGACAAAGAGCCAGGGATACAGCCGAAAAAGTCTTTTTAAAGTATATGGTGAATCTATATTGGCCATATATTTCATATTGGACTGTATCGAAAAATTATTGTCGATGCTGAGAACGGCTTTGTTAATTATAGCGGGTAAACAGTGCGGAAGCGATTCTCGTACCCCAACGGAGAATTTTATGTTTTTACCGGGTAAATAATCGGCCGTCAGTTCGGATTTAGTGTCATTTTGAATCAAATGTTCTGAATGTCGTAAATATAAAAAAGCCGCGTCGCATTGGCCGCCGATTACTTTGTCGACCACTTCTTTATAGGATTGGCAAGAGGAGATGTTTTCTTTTCCAACTTGATCTTTTATAAGATCGGCCATATAAGAATTATGGATCAGGGAAAAAGTTTTTGGAGTATCATTAAAATCCCTGCGGTGCAATACGGAGACCATTTCAGTGATATAAGGCTCCGTTAAAACAAAACCGAGTTCTTCCGCTTTAAAATAATCGGCGTTTATATCAAAAATAATGTCAATATTATAATTTGTAAGAGAGTTTTCATAGTCTTTGTTTGTTTTCAAGGGCATGAAAGTAATATTCAGACCGGTTCTTTTTATGATTTCATCGGCCAGATCCTTTATTATTCCCTTATAATTAACCCCTTCGCAATAAGACAGAGGATAACGGTCGGGATTGAGAACAGCGATGAATTTTTTTCCGCTGGCCTGACATTGCCTTATGAACTCCAGTTCTTCCGGTGAGTACGCGATTTGATCTTTTTGACTTTCAGAAAAATATTTGTTCCGTAATACCTGACAGAATTCGGGCGTCTGTGTTTCAAGTTGGAGCATGGCTTGATCAAGTTCCGCGAGAAGCTGCTTATTTTTTTTATTGACGGCAATATAGCCGGGCGAAACGTCTATTTCCTCGTAAACCCATTCTTTGCCGAGCTGGCGCATATCGCTGGTGAACGCGGCGTCAATTTCACCCCGTTGGAGAGCGTCATATAACTGCTTTACGTCATCGAAAAGAAAATTTTCGAAGGTAAAATTCTTTTCTTCGGCAAAATTGATGAAACTTTCGTTATAACTCCGGGCGCGGATCATACCGACCCGGATCCCGGACCAGTTTTTATAATCGCCCGGTTTAAGTTGGGAATTTCCTGCCTTAACCGTTAGCAAATTGGACACCTGGCCCATCGGACGTCGGGAAAAGGCGAATTTTTCTTCCCGTTCCGGAGTTTTTCGGACGTTTGTTACCAAATCGATCTTTCCCTCTTCCAAAAGAGCAAGCATTTCAAACCAGTGAAGGGAAGAATCGGTGTATTCGTAATGCCAGGGAGTATAACATTGCAGATGCTGCAAATAATCGAAGCCAAACCCGCTGCGCCGTCCTTGTTTGTCGATCTCATGATAACCGGGAAGGGGATAAAAACCGACCCAAACCGTTCGTCGGACTTCATTTTTTATTGGCAAAGGATCTGCGGAAGGGACTTCATGACCGGTTGCCGCGTTTTTTTTCGGGGCCTGACTGATGGCGGTGGATGAGGTTTTCCCGGTCGAAATATTTTTTTCCGCCGCGGTGTTTGGAACCGTTCCCGTTTGGCCGGACTTGGTCGGGAGGATGGAGTCCGCGGCTTTTCCGGCGCCCTGAACCCGACTTGTGCTCTGCGATTTATTAGAGACGGCTGTTTTATCGGCGGTCTTTGGGATCGAATTTGCTTCCCGGACCGGCTGACTGAAATTTACTGATTGTCCGGGTCTGGTTTTCGGTGACTTTTCGGCGAACGCGGAATTATTGGATTTCTGATTATTGTTTACAATTGGAGAATTGGCCGGGACAGGGGATATTTTTGCGCTTGCATGATTGCGTACAACTGGAGAATTTTCCGCACTTGGCGCGGTAAAAGAATTTTGGAGTGATTGGGAATCTTCGCCCATAACCGCCGTATTCCGGCCGATCAGTAAAACAATCAAAGAAAGAAAAACGATAAAAACAGCTTGACGGACCAATAAAGCAGAAAAGGAATTCACTATACGGAAAAAAACTGACCGTAAAACATGAATAATAAAGCTTATAATGTTTGATGGAGTGTTAATCATTGGATCCGATTTCAAGCACGTGTGTTCGAAGTTGAAAGAGATCTGCCTGCGGGAAGGCGTGTTTCTCGTTCGCGTTAAAATCATAAGGATTTTCCTTTACTGCCGGACGATCTATAAAAAACAGATGTTTGTATTGTCAATAACTATCTTTTAGGGGTTATTATTTTAAAAACATGCAATTTTGTCGATTAATTCCTGTGAATCGGTTGTTCGCTTGGTCTTTGAACAAGAGAAAGTAAAAATGTAATCGGCTTGAATGAGCTTTTAGGTTTTCGTAATTTCGGACAGTCAGTTAGCTGCCGAAGTCCCTTTTCAGATAATAATGACAAATTTGAACAGAATTATTTTTAATTCCCAAACAACTATTATTATGATCTTATAATAATAGTGTACCTAATACAATATGAAAGTCAATAAATCTTCAGATAATATTAACAAAAAACAGTAAAATATTGTTGAATTTATAATTTTATTGACTAAAATACTAAATAAAGTCCTGTTTTGATAAAGAAAACAAGGAGGAAATTGGTTTTGACTCATGACGGATTAACGCGAAAAACCGGTTCGGTCAGCCGCGGAAAAAATTTTTGGATCACCGGACCGTATTGTTTGCAGTAACGATATTAGTAGAATACTGTACTGTATACTCAAGTTTTTATCTTTGAATAATGATGGATTATTTTATGTCGTTGGTCTTTGTATATTTATGAAATTTTTCTGTCGAATGATTTGGAAGACGGACTGCATATTGACGTTGGATTCGAAAAATAAAGTATAATTGGCATAATACCCTGCCGGTATTGTTTCGTATTTATTAATAAAGAAGAAGAGTAAAACCGCGATGAAAACAATGATGTCGGATTATATCCGAACCGAATTGGAAATTGACGATCAAGAGACGATCGACGAGTTTATTGAGAGTTATCTTTCGCTTTATGAGGAAATTCTTCCGCAAATGCGGGCATCGTGCGCGGTCCAAAATTTTCAGGAACTGCGTACACAGGCTCATACCCTGAAAGGAAGCTCGGCCAATATTGGCGCGGAACCGGTTCGCGAAACTTCTTTGCGCCTGCAGGAAGCCGCGGACGCAAAAAATAATGCGCTCTGCGAACTCTTGGTTGGTGAACTCGAAAAACAGATAAATCTGGTGCGTTAATACACAAACCTTTTTATTTCGTTCCGGAGTAAAGAGGATTACTCGCTGATCATACCATCGCTAACGCGCTGAATGTAAGGTATCACTCACGTTGTTTGCTGATCATCAAAATTTCCTTTTGTGTATTCAGAGCGACAACGGGAGCGATTTCTGGAAGATTCTTAACGCGTTAAGATCATTTTCTTTCGTATTTAGCTGGGGATTCCCAATCGTTTTTCATAAATCGGGGGAGTTGGAAGACCTCACCTTTTTCATTGGCGAAATAGAGATTGGCGGACGATTTTTCGCGTCCGTTGCCATCGGCCCAAATTGAGTAAAATTCATGCGAGGCATTGATCGGACGCCGGGGATAGCAATGATTGCGCGGACTGTTGGCAGTCATTTGCCGTTCTTTTGTCCAGGTCTTGCCGAAATTTTTTGAACGCCAAAGGGACATTTCACCTCCGGTATTGTATTTTTGAGGGCCATCGTCCAGCGCGCCGATCATGGTCCAGGACCCGTCTTTTTCGACGTAAATAGATCCGAAATCGTAATTGTTGTCGACTTTGCAGAGATCTCTTATTTCCCATTGGCGCCCGTTCCAACGGGCGGTTTTTACGATACGCGGATCATTTTTCGGACCGGATTCGAATCCTTTACTGGTAATGTAAAAAATGATCGGGCGTCCTTCGTTATCGTAAATCATGTCCATAATATACACATTGAGGCGTTCTTTTTCATAATCGTAAACAAGCGCGGGCGAGTTGGGGTCCAGCATTGGCGTTTGGATCGGTCGGCCGTCGGCGGTTTTCCAGGTTTTACCAAGATCGGAACTTTCGATATAATAGAGATTGGTGCGCCAGTTCAGGCCGATCCGTTTTTCCTTGATGTCATGCGGATGATAATTGAACGAGGTACCGATCTTTTGATCTTTATAAACAGCCGCGTTCTGATAATGTCCATGCAGCATACCGGCCAGCGGTTTCCATTCAGACCAGTCTTTTCCGTTCCGGCTGGTCATGAGGCATATCGTTCGGTCGCTGATCGATTTCGGATCTTTTAAAAGGGCGCGGTTGTATGTTGTAAAGAACGCCGCCATTCCTTTTCCGGGAATATTAAAGATCTGAACATAGGAAAAATTGTTCATCAGGATCTTTTTTCCGTCCTGAATTTTGGTCGGACGGACCAGTTCGAATTCCGAAATATCGTAAGGTCGAACGCTTTTATGGATCCAGGAGGGCCGCCCGGTCCCGTGTGAGGTTGAAAAGATCCAGATGTATCCGGTGTCATCGACGGTCATGACCGGATTATCATGCGCGTCGTCGGTCATTTTATCGATAATAATCGTCGGTCGGCTTACTTTGCCCGTTGCGTGATCGTAACAGGCGGCTTCATGATAAAGAGTCTCTTCTTTTTCTTTATCGGTTCCGCCAAAACAGAAGAAGGTTTTGTTCACTTTCGGACAGTAGACGGCAAACGGATAATGATTGGCCGGGTAGGTTCCCAGTCCGCCGCTGTATTTATAATTGTATTCATTCTGAATTTTTTGATTGTAATACCAAATACTCCGGTAGCCTTCGTCTTTCTTGTTTAGCAGATCGTTAACGCTTCCGGCGCGGAGAACCGCTTGCAGTTTCGGGCCGACGGCGTTGGCGACGTATTCCGATTTTTCATTCAATCCGGATCGAGGCCAGTTCCCGATCAGACCGGACGAAACGGATCCGGCCGAGTTCTTGTAAATACATGTTACTTCAGAAGGTGAAAGCGCGCGGTTCCAAAGAGCGAAATCGTCCATTTCTCCGATCGGATTGCGACCGAAAATATTCTTTTCCAGTCCGCCCAAAACGATGGGGGATTGAAATTTCGTCAGTTGGGTTTCGTATTTTTTCTGACCGGCGAGATCCCCGTTTCGATAGATCTTAATGATTTTACCGTCGTAAGTTCCGCAGTAATGAGTCCATTGATCTTTACCGGGAGGGGGGGCCAGTGCGTAATCGTAAATACGGCGCTGGTCTTCTTTTTTCTTTTCGATCAGCATACGGACTTTTCCGTTGTGTAAATACAAAGTGAAGGATTCGGGCGCCTCCCCGATATTCATAAAGATCTGCGAGTTGGTCAGATCGTTCAGTTTAACCCAAACGGCAACGGAAAAAGATCGGGGAGAAACGGCTGATTCCGATCCCTTGACGGTAAAACTGCCCTGACCATTGAAGGGGATTCCTGTCCGGGGCGGTTCTGCCCGCGCGGACTGAAACGATGTCAGCGCCAGTGCCGAGAGCAGCAGAACTTGAAATAAACGGCTAATCATTTGTTTCTTCCTCCTGATTTTCGATGCGGTTGTTGACCGGAAACAAAAAATAAATTATACTTTAAAAGCAGATACGGCCCTGTTTTTATATTGCCGGCATTCGAATTTTCATTATCTTCGCTGACACACGAAATCAAGAGACGGGAATAATTCGGGCGGCAAGAAGCAGGTCCGTATAAAATATAACAGAAATTGAGTTTTATTTCAACAGAAATAGGAAAGTTTATTTTTTATGTTGACAACTTTATACTGCTTTTATTTTAAATTTTTCGTCATCACCGCCGATTGACTGCGTGAATCGGCTGTTCTTTTGACGACCCGCAGTAAGGATTGCGGATAAAATTAACGGAAGAAACAAGGAGCGAAAATGAAAAGATTATGTTTTGCGGTTTTGGCTTTTCTAATACTTGGATCGGCGGTCTATTCGGCGACCTATTATGTTGACAGTGACAAAGGATCAGACGAGAATACAGGTCTCCGGCGTTCGGCGCCCTGGAAAACGCTTCAGCGGGTCAGTAAGGCGGACGAGATCCAGCCGGGCGATCGGGTATTATTCGCTTCCGGCGGACTTTGGCGCGGCATTCTTAAGCCGAAAAGCGGGGAAAAGGGAAATCCCGTTTATTATGGATCTTACGGATCCGGTCCTCTTCCGAAAATTTACGGATCAATCGAAGCGTCGCAGGAAAAGGACTGGGTTGAAGATCAGCCGGGAATTTGGGCGACCCAAAAAGTCGAACCGGTTGTCGGCGATGAGTTCGGCAGGACGGAGAACGGGTTCGGCGACGGCAAATGGAGCGTTCACAGCGAAGAGGGCGCGAAAGTTGCGCTGAAAAAGAACGGAAACGGGTTTGTTCTTGAATGCATTCAAAACGGAAAAGCCTCCAACCATATTCAGGTTTGGGGACCACTGTTTCGGGGCGATCTTCCGGAAAAAGGAATTCTTTTGAAATATCGGGCCAAAAGTGATAAAAAATTTGCGTTTCCCGGGGTTACAATTCAGAATTCCGGTTTCCCGTATTCCCGTTGGTTTACGGGCACGGAATCGGTAATCGACGGTACGGACTGGCGGGAATACACTGTTTTTATGAGCCGTCAACAGCAAGGAATTCAGCCGACGGAGAAAGATTTGGTTAAATTTCATTTTGCGCTGGGGCAGATGCCGGTCGGCTGCAAGTTTGAGTTTGAACTGCTTGAATTGCGCGCGGCGAGTATTGATCTTTCCAAGTTGCTTTACTGTGATGTCGGTAATATTATTTTCGATCACGGAAACTTTAAAAAAGGGCACCGATGCGGTATTAAGAAATGGAAACCGGAAGATCTTCAGCAGCCGGGGGATTATTATTACTCGGCGCAGGACCGCCGTGTCTTTCTCCGCTGGAACAATAATCCTGCTAAAGACTGTCATTCGATTGAGCTGGCGCTGCGTAATACGGTGATCAATCAAGGGGGCTGTCATGACATTATTTACGAAAATCTGGCGGTCGCTTATGGGGCCGCGCACGGATTCGGCGGGGGCAATACCGAACGGATCATTATTCGCAAATGCGACATATATTATATTGGCGGCGGTCATCAGTTCACCAAGCCGGATGGCGTTCCGGTTCGGTTCGGCAACGGTATTGAGTTTTGGGGATCCGCTTCCGATAATCTGGTTGAAAACAATCGTCTTTGGGAGATCTATGACGCCGCGCTGACCAATCAGGGAAAAGGAACTGGTGATAAAAACCGGTCCATTGAAAAAAATATTATCTATCGAAATAATCTTATTTGGAATTCTGAATATTCTTTCGAATACTGGAACGGCGACAAGGATCAGGAGACGGCCAATATCCTTTTCGAAAATAATATCTGCTGGGACGCCGGGTTCTGCTGGTCGCATGGTCAGCGCCCCAATCCGAACGGGGCTCATCTGATGTTTTATAACAATCCCGCCAAAACAACGAATTTCGTCGTTCGAGGAAACATTTTCAGCGAATCGACCGAAGTTTGTCTCCGAATGGAAAACGACTGGCGCAGCGCTTTGACACTCGACGGCAATCAGTATTATCAGTCGGAAAAACCGCTCATTCGCTGGCGGGACGTCAAAACGAAGCAGACCGTCTATTTCGAAAAAGACGATCTTAAAGGGATTCAGGAAAAACTCGGTTTCGAAAAGAACGGCAAGATCAAAAAATTCGATCCGCCGAAAATTTGAGAAGAGACCGCCGCTCAATACACAAACGAGGACGAAAAGTTGAATATGCCCGACTTTGTATTTTTAAAGTTGGGTTGTTTACTGATCAATCGTTTGTTTTTTAGCGTATTGCGAGCGACCAGCGGGAGCGAGTTTTAGAGGAGTGTTAACGTTTTCCTCTCTTTCCCCTTTTGTATTTAGCTGGACAACGCAAAGACGCTGATCCCGTTAAATGCTGACAACGCGGAACGCGAAGTTTCGCTTCCGCGCTGAAAACGAACCTCCGCTCTTTGCGGGAAAAATATTTTTCTCTGGCAGCAGCGCGGGTAAAGAATATTGATCTCGAAAAGAATCATAACAAGAGTAATTATACTGTCGGCATTTGAAATTTACCGCTTTCTGTCCCGATTGCCTTCGTTAATTGGGAGTTTTTTCGGCTTCGTTTTGGAAAAATCTTTATGGAACCGGTATATTATACTGTTCTTCTTTAAATTTTCCGCTGTTTCCGCCGATCGGCTTGTTCTTTTGACGTTATAACGGAAAATTCATAATGGAAACGGTATGCAGGCAGCAAAAAATAGAAATGACAATCGAATCGCGATAAAAAAAGGAGATCGTTTTAATGAATTCTTTGTTGGGGATATTATTTTCGATTATTTTAACGGCGGGTCAATGGACGCCTGTCGATTACACGCAATTTTGGGTTCAGCCGGAAACGGAATCGGAACTTCACTTTGAGACGAAACCGGGCGCGGTTCCCGACGCGGAATTTGTCATTCGGGATTCGAAAGGGGATCAGGCGTCCGCAGGACGGGGGACCGTTATCGGCGCCGGAAAAAACGCGGCCGCGGAGAGCGTTGTTTTAACGGTCAAACTGAAATTACCGCAAGGTTATTATGAACTTGAATTTCCGAAGACCAAACAGTATTTTGGTTTGGGGGTTCTTCCGCTGCCGAAGCGGAACGCCGAATCGAAATCGGATCCTTTTTTTGCTATTGACGGAGCGCTTTCCGGTTTGGCAAAATCCAACGACATTCGCAAAGGACTGATTCAGTCGGCAAAGAAGATCGGCATTGACATGATTCGCGAACGGCTCGGTTGGGGACTTCTTGAACGCAAGGAGGGGAATTTCGGCTGGACCGGACGTTATTCCGATGAATACCGCTTTTTTTATAAAGAGAATGGAGTTGACGTACTTGAATTGTTTCATGACGCGCCTGACTGGATCGGTTTGATTGAAAAGAAGTATCCGAACGACATGAACAAAGCGCGGACAAGCTGGCGGACCATCGCGAAAAAATGGAGTCCGACCTGGGGCGCAATCGAGATTTGGAACGAGCCGGAGATCGGATTTGGCGCCAATATGCCCGCGGATCAATATGTTCCTCTTTTGAAATCGCTGTATCAGATGTTCAAAAGTGAAGGAGTCAAAACACCGGTTGTCGGCGGAGTCAACGCGCTGTTCAACGAAGAATGGCTCGTAACGGCCGCGGATTCGAAAATGCTTGATTACTGCGATATTTACAGTTTTCATACTTATCAACGCGCGGATCTTATTGAAAATCTTTATCAACAGTATCATGACTGGCTGAAAAAATACGGACATGCGGGCATGCCTGTCTGGATCACCGAATGCGGACGACCCTGGAAGATCGGCCCGGCCCGGGCGCTCGGTAAAGAGGATCTCGTTTCCGCCATCGATATTGTTATGAAAGGAGTCGAGGCGCGCGCCTGCGGATTCGATCGATATTTTCCGTTTGTTTACGCCTATTATGAAGAGCGCGAAAACAATTTCGGCATGACCGGCAAAGAGGGATCGCCCCTTCGGTCCATCGTCGCATATGCTCAAATGATCCGCCGCTTGTCCGGTACCGAATACGTTGGCGACTGGAAAGAGAAAAAACAGGAAATTGATCGGGCAAGAGTTTTCGCCGATTCGCGGGGTAACAAGACGCTTGTTCTTTATCAGTCCGCGCCGAAAGACAAAACGGCGGTTCGTCTGCCTTTTGATCCTGTCTTTATCGAATCCGTAACGGGCGAAAACGTCAAGTCTGAAAACGGATCGTTTGATTTTTCCGAGGGCTTTCTTTATATTGGCGTTCCCGGAAATGCTGTTTTCGCTTTGGATAAGGAAACAATGATCGGAAAGATTCGGGCAGAACGAAAAGCGGCCCGACCCGCGGAAATGAATACAATCGCGAAACGATCCTCCGAGACCATCGCGCCATTCGTTTTGCGATTCGATCATTCAAGCGTCAAGGATTTGACGTTCACACCCCAGTATTATCTTCTTGATTCAAAATCACCCGGTGAGATCAAGCTCGGGTTTGATGTTTTTAGCTTCAGTGGATCAGCGGATAAAGCCGACAGCAGTATCAAGAATGGGTCAAAAGAACAGGAATTCAAGATCACCGTCGATTCGCTCAATAACAACGGTTCGGCTGTTCTGCAGTCTGAAACATTAAAAGTACCGACTGGCGGACGCGGACGATTTGAAATTACCGTAACAACAGACCGTTTAACTCTGGTCACCCCTTATAAATTCAATGTTAACATTGCCGCCGGCGGAAGATCCGATTCCGTTCGGCTGATTTTAGCCAAGGATCTTGATCCGGAAAAGATCAGTGATGATTTTTTGAAAAAACATTTTGCGAAAACTCAGAGACTTTCAATGAGAGATCCGACAAAATGGATAAAAAGTTGTGCCGCCTGCGGATCAATGAAATTTGTGCCTGCGGAAAAACTTCCGAAAAGGATCGAATGTTCCTTTGACGTTAAATTCCAAAAAGGGGACCGATGGATCTATCCGCTCTTATCCCCGGAAATTACGGACATGACGGAATACGATGGCTTTATTATTTGCGCCCGGGCGAAATCGAAAGACACGAAAACAAGTGTTCGAATGATTGTTGAGGAAGCAAGCGGCGAAAACTGGATCGTATGGAACAATCTTATGCCTGCTGACGGAAAATGGCATCTCGCTTTTGTTCCATTCAAAAATTTTCATCTTCTTCAAGGCAAGAAGAACGGAATCTTTGAACGCGACAGGATTCGCGGTTTGAAATTCGGCGCCAATACACCGGACGAATATTTTAAAATGGATCTCGGTATGTTGTATCTTTACAAGCAGCAGTAAGCCCGGAAATATCGGATTCGGCAGCGGTTCAACTGTTTGCTCTGATGACAAGGTGTCTCGGGGCATGACGGAGTTTTTTAATGCCGGGGACGAAAAAAAAAGATCTGTTTCGGGTCAGTATGAAAAGAATTTAACCAGGAGAAAACTGTTATGAAAAGGTTCTTGTTTTTAACGTTGCTTATTCTGTCGATGACAGGAGGGGCGCGGGGCGGGAATTCGGTTTGCGCCGATTACGATCTTGGAACGGCCCGGATCTCCATTTATGAAAAGGGGGGCGCGTCGGTCGATCTTCCTGACGGTCGAAACTGGTCGCGAAGTTCGACTCCGCTTTTCGAACTGATCAAGGATCAGGACGAATCGGTGGCCGCGCAGAAAATTATTAAAACGGATCGGGGAATAGATGTTCTTTTCGACGATGGGTCGCGGGCGGGTTTTAAGATCGAACGGGGAAAAGGTTTTCTTTGTTTTCAGCTGGATCAGTTCGCGCCGAAACAGGAGTTCAGTCAGTTTCGGATAATGAATCTTCCGATCCCAACGGGAGCGAAATTGGCCGGTTTAATCAATACGGCCTATAAAGACGGATACGCTGTTTCGGTTATGACCGCCGCCCCCAATGTTTGCCCGGCGGGCCGTATAATGACCGGTATGCGGGGTGACCGGGCCGGGTGTTCCCATTCGTTTGAAATGGATCCGAACGCGAAGCAGGGAAAATATTCGGCCCGATTCACCGCGTCCTGCGATGCGAAAGGGGGCGGTTATTCCGTTCAGGGACGTCATTTCAGCGTTGCGCAGAATTTCACCGGATGTAAAGCGGTTCGCGCTTGGGTACACGGTGACGGGAATGGGCAGGCACTGAAAATTCAGCTCGCCTCCGGCGCCAAAGGGCATCGGGACGATTATATTCCGATCAATTTCAAGGGCTGGAAAAAAATTGAGCTGACCAAGCCCGCGCTCAATGATCTTGATTATTCCAAAGTAACCGATCTTCTCTTTTATTATAACGGAATGCCCGCGTCCAAAACAGTTGAATGTCTGATTGATCAGGTTGAAATTGTTCTTGACGATCAGGGAAAGGAAAAGATCGTTTCTCTTGAAGATTTTGAATCAGTGCGATCCGCTCTTTGGGACAAGGGGAATTTGGTCCTCTCCCTGGAGACAGTGGCCCGACACGGTCTGATCCCGGTTAAATTCGGCATAATCGCGGTCCCGGAAGATCAATGGGTCAAGACGGTCCCGGAATTTCAAACGGCGGCCGGAATTCCTTCTCCGCGGCCGGGGGGCGTTTGGAACAAGATCTCCCCCTGGATCAAGGAATCGTATTTCTTTTTGACCAATTTTAAAGAGTCCGAATTTGATGAAGCGCTCGCGATTGCCAAAAGAGGAAATTTCAAAATGATCCTTCTTTTGTGTACCTGGACTGACGCGCACGGGCATTACAAGATCCGAAAGGCGCACTATCCTGACGGCTTCGAAAGTCTTAAAAGAACGTTTGACCGTTTCAATAAGGAGGGAATCAAAGTCGGACTTCATTTATTAGGCGCGTCGATTGATTATCCTGATCCTTATTTAACGCCGGTTCCTGACAAAAGACTTGTTTCCGGGGCCAAGG
>CAZZEF010000036.1:0-28831 GCA_964652875.1 uncultured Planctomycetaceae bacterium | reverse complement strand
CAAAGCATTCCGATGCGGTACCAATCGCCGGATCCTTTGGGAAAACGATAGCAGTTTTTCAGCCGTCTCGGAGGAAGCTCAATCAGAACGTCCAGATCATAAGTCCAGCGATCGACCAACGACTCGCGGGAATTGGAAATAAGATATTCGCCTTCCCGGTCAAGAATATCCAAAAAGGTATAAAACAAGATCAGATCTTCGTTGTTTTCCCGGGAAAAACAGCGGCGAATCAGTGTTTTTGACTCTTCCGGCAGTTCATGGGCGGCCGTATCTTCATTAAAAGGAGAGCAGGGATAAAATTCGCATTCTTCCCCGATTCGGTGCAGGAATTCGAGACATGAAGAGGCAACACAAAAAGACTCTTTCAACGGTGTTTGATAATAAACAGCGCCGTCGTTCGAATTTAAATAAACGATTCCTTTTTGACATTCCGGGGAATAACTTCCCTGTTTTTCTGCAAGATGCCAACAGTCATTTTTTTTGAGGGGAAGCAGATAGAAATCAAGACAGATCCATCGGTAAAAAGTTTCTTTGTCATGGATCAAGCAGTCCGGCGATATTATACTGAGCTGAAACTGAACGGAATCGGGATCCGTTGAACCGTATTCTTTTTTTGGGGAAACCGTTTTGAAATATTTGCGGTTTTGATCGAAAAATTCAGTAAGAAACTTTTGATCTTCTTTTAAAACCAAAGAGATCGTTTCATCGAAAACGTTTTGGAGAATATCGGTCATAAAATTGTCTGCGAAGTCATTTCTTGGACCGTTCGGATCTTTTTATACATCACTTCTTTTCAATTTTCCGCTCTTTCCGCCGATTGACTGCGTGAATCGGTTTTTATGCTGGAACGGAAAATTTATAATGGGATCGGCCTCTTTTGTTTGATCGGTAACAGAACGGCGGGGATAAAGTTTTTCAAAACCCGCGAAACAGAAAGGCAGTTCAGACGATTCGGTTCCGCGGTCAGATATTGTTGTATGAAAAATCAGGGGGCGATTTCCGTTTGGATTATGTCGTTCAAGGCCCGGGCCCATCGTTCGTAACCTTCTTTACTCGGATGACAGAAGTCGGGCATGACTTTCGGCAGAATATTTCCTTCGCTGTCCTTGAAAAGATGGCTTATGTCCATTTGGGTTACATAATAGAGATCGCGGAGATAAAACGGAAGCAGATGATTAATGGCCGCGATTTTTTCATGTTTTTGTTTGTCGTTTTTATCACCCCAGGGAAATATGTTCAGAACAAGAATTTTCATTTTAGGGAATTTTTCGTGAAGAATTTCGCAGATCTTTCGGTTGCCCATGGCGATATTTTCCGGGCGGCCGGACTGCGCGGCGTTATTGACCCCGATGAGAACAATCGCCAATTTGGGATTGACTTTGCTGAAATCGTAATGTTCGAGCCGCCAGATCACATTTTCCGTCCGGTCGCCGCTGATGCCGAGATTGACCGCTTTGAGGTCGCCGAAATACTTTTTCCAAATTTCTTGTCCCTGTGTTTCCCAGAAATGCGTAATGGAATCCCCAATGGCCAAAACATCGGCATCGCCTTTTTTCAAAACGTCGTTTTTACTGTTAAAGCGGTTCATCCACCATTGATCGTTTTTGGGGGATCCGACTGCTTCTTGGGGGAGCGGTCCGAGAAGATCCGCGACGATCGGCTCAATCGTTTTGGCCCAAATTCGATATCCTTTGGCGTTCGGATGCAGGAAGTCGGGCATCAGGTCTTCCGGAAGAACGCGGTCTTTATCGAGAAAGAACGTATTGATCGAATAGAGTTTGACATTGGCAACCCGTTCATTGCCATAAATTTCGCGAAGCGCTTTGTTGATCGTATTGATCTTGATTCGGCGTTCGGAATCGGGATTTTTATCGCGCGGAAAGATCTCAAGGAGGAGAATTTTTGTCTTGGGAAGTCTGGTTTTCATGACATCAATAATTTTAACGATGCCTTCGATTATCTGTTCAGGAGTACATCGATCGGGTCGTCCGATATTATTTGTTCCGATCATGACGACGGCCAATTTGGGGGCGATCTTTTCGAGAGGGGAATTTTCGAGCCGCCAAAGAACATGCTGCGTCTGATCGCCGCCGATGCCGAAATTCATGGCGTTTCGTTTTCCGTAAAATTCCTCCCAAACTTCTTTGCCGTTTGATTCCCAATTATGGGTAATGGAATCGCCGACCATGAGAAGATCAACATTTCCCTTATTCATTCGGGCGACCATGCTTTGATGCCGTTTACCGTCCCGATTGGCTAGTGTCGTTGCCGGATTGCCATCCGCCCGAAGAAGAGCGGCCGACATTAGAAACAAAACGATCAGCAGAAGATCTTTTTTCATCGAATTTTTCATTTTTTCCCCTTTCCAAAGAGAGAATTGCCCGGTTTCTGTTTGTCTTCCTGATTATAGCAAAAGAGCGTTTTATCGTCCAGTCCCCGAATGATTGACTTGTCAATTAAAAAAGAATACAATAATATTTAACAGGGGCAGTCCTAGCGGACAATATCGACCGCAGACCATTTTGTTCCGGTGCCGCGGATCAAGATGGGGGCCAAAATAAGCGAAAATAATATTTCTGGCGGTTCGGCAAGAGTCGTGTGCCGCTGGTATCAAAAGAGAATCGTTCAAGGAAAAGAAAAATGCGAATGCGATTGGTCGTTGTTTTTTCGATATTGACAATATTACTATTCATGTCAGTACCGGTCTTTTCAGAAACGCCGGTGTATCAGGCGCGGAAGGCCTCGGATTATGTTGTTCGAGAAGGGATCGGGAACGTTATGGCCAAGCTTAAGGCGGGTCAGGAAGTGCGCGTTGCCTATCTGGGCGGATCGATTACAGAAACGGGCGACGGCTGGCGTCCGCAAACGACCTCTTGGATGAAAAAGAAATGGCCGAACGCGAAGATCGTCGAGATTCATGCCGCCATCGGGGCCACCGGGAGCGAATTGGGGGTATTTCGTTTGGAGAAACATGTTCTTCAATACAAGCCGGATCTTCTTTTTCTTGAATTTGCGGTCAATGATGGCGGCTGCAGTCCGGAAAAGATCTGGCGGCAGTTTGAGGGGATTATCCGCAAAACCTGGCGAGTTTTTCCCAAGACCGATATTGTTTTCTGTTATACGATTGTCAGCGGAACCATTGATATTTACCGACGCGGCAATTATCCGGAAACGGCCAATGCGATGGAGCAAATCGCCGATTTTTACGGGATCCCGTCGATCAATTTCGGGCCGCGCGTTGTCAAAATGCTAGATGAAGGCAAGTTGATTTTTAAAGGCGAAAACGCTCCGAAAGGGGTTGTTCTTTTTTCGAAAGACGCGACCCATCCGATCGCCGATGGATCCGCTCTTTATGTCGAAGATGTTGCCCGGGCTTTTGAAGCGATGAAATTGTCAAAACCGATTGATCATTTCGGCAAACTTCAAAAGATCTTTATTGAAAATAATTTGGAAAACGCGGCGATGGTGCCGATCGATGAATCAATGCTTCAGGGGAGCTGGCGCAAACTGGGAAGCAAAGAGCGTTACGGAAATTATAATCATTGGCTTGATCAGGTTTGGGCTGCCGGGACACCGGGGAGTCGAATTGACTTTAAATTCAAAGGAAGCGCTGTCAGTATTGCCGACATACCGTCGACCAATGGGGGACAGGTTTGGGTTACCGTTGACGGGATCAAAAGTGGTCCTTTTCAGCGGACCCATTATCCTTGGTGGTCGAAAATATCCGTTTTTCCGCTGGCTTCAGGACTTGATCCGAATAAAATTCATACCGTTGCGGTTGAGCTTGATTCGGTAATTCCTCTGCGCCAAAAAGATCCAAAGGTCAAACCGGAATATTATGATGGTCTCTCCTGGCTCGTCGGGCAAATTCTGCTGACCGGCGAGTTGGTTGACGAAAAGGGAAAATAAAAGAGAGGGATCACTAACGGAGTGAATACCGCGAAGAATTATAAAAGCGGTGAAAATACCAATAATTTAATAAAGAATTTTTAAAGGAGAACGTTCAATGAAAAGCAGCAGACGCGAATTTTTAAAATACTCATTGGCATCGACCGCTTTCGGCGTTTCCGTTTTGAATCAGCGCGATATTTTTTCCGAAACCAAAAAAGGATCCGGCTTATTGACGGATTATGAAGATTGTTTGCGCGACCGTCTTTGGATGTGGGGACATGTCGATTCGGACAGTTTCAATAAAGCCTGGGGAATTCCTCTGACGAAAGATTCGATTACCCTGGCTGGTGCAATTGATTATATGGGAATACCGAACGTTTGCGCCATTTGTACGGTCGGGAATAAAAAGTTCAGGGAGCAGTTTCAAAAAGTTAAAAGAGTAACCTGGACGATATGTCCGGGCTCGAAACAAGGCTATCAGGCGATGAGAAAACCGGTTTTTGATCTGTTTGACGAAATGTCGAATATAACTGGCGTTCATCTTGATGATTTTTACCTTAATGGAAAACCTGAAAAGATCCAAACGGAACGAGGAGAAGTCGAAGTGGCGCCTTCCGCGCTTTCGATGCGGGAACTATCTGAACTTCATCTGGAGCTTGGCCGCCGCAAAAGACCAATCGAACTTGGACTTGTTTTTTATACAAGACAGCTTCATTTCGGCAAGTCAATGCTTCCGTCAATTGATCAGACCGATTTCGTCTCTTTCTGGACCTGGTCAGGTCCGGATCTTTGGAAGATGGAAGACAATTTCAGGGAATACCGCAGGCTTGTCCGGACGAAACGGACCATGCTCGGCGTCTATATGTGGGACTTTGGCAATAAAAAAATCCTTCCTCTTGATCTGATGAAACATCAATTGGATCTCGGATTGCGGCTGTTTGAGCGAGGGGAAATTGAAGGAATGATCTTTCATTGCACTCCGCTCTGCAATAAAGGACTGGAAGCGGTTGAGTATTCCAAAAAGTGGATCGAGGAACACGCGAACGCTGTTTGCAAAAATAAAGGACGCTGTTGATATTGTGACAAAAAATCGTTTGACGATTTTTATTATGATTACCGGTATTTGAAATTTTTCGCAATTGATTCGGTAAAAGATGTTGTGTTCGGGATCCGTTTCTGCCGGTCAAACGAAAAACAAAAATACAACTGACAATAAAACAGAAACAGGACGGAAGCGCATTATAGGTGTTTCCGTTTTTTTTATTTCAAGAGAATACTCAGAATAATTTTCGAAGAGGAATATTATGTTTTTGACAATTGTAACAGCGGGTCTGTAAAATTTTCTTTTCAAAATTTTGGAAATACTTTTAAAAAAGAAGAAGTTTGCCCTTTTTGTCGCGGTCGATGTCGAAAATTTTCTTATGTTTGGACTTTACCGATGATCGGTGATCTGTATTTTATTCTGTCAGCGGAAATGTTTTTTCAGTAAAATTTATCGGCAGCTTTTGTAAATCGGGAATATTTTGAAGTTGACTCGAAACGATGAAAAGCGGTAAGGATCTATTTGCGAAAAAGCAGGGTGAGCTGATCTGGCAATTTTATTAAAGGATGAATTTTGACGATGAAAAAGAATTTTGATTTTATTGATGCTGATTTCGGGATCTTTCCGATTGAAGAGTTCCGGGAAATGCGGGTAAAAGATCCGCAGCAATATATAAAGGGGAAAAACAATATTATAACAGAAAGGCAGAGATCGCTGGATCCGGTGTATTACGCAACGGGCAATCATCTTAACGGTCCGCCAAAATTTGTAAGATGTCAAATCGGTTTGAAATTTGACGAGATCAAACGGGCCCTTCTGATCGAAACGATCAAAGAATGTCATGGAAACAAAAGAATGCTTGCGCGAGTACTCGGCTTGAGTGAGAAAACGGTTTATAACAAGATCCTTAAATATGGTCTTGAAGATCTTCTCCGTCAGGAAGCAGACAAAAACAAGAGCAACCAGAAAGAGTGAAACGAAAAACTGCAATGTCATTATATACCGATTTCATGATGAATTTTTCGTTATAACGTCAAAAGAACAGCCGATTCACGCAGTCAAACGGCGAAAATGACACGGAAGATTTAAAATAAAACCAGTATAAAAAGATTGAAACCGCACTTGAATAATTCATTTTCCCGATTTCATAATGGGTTTTCCGATCCAGGATTATAAGAACAGCCGATTCAGACAGTCAATCGGCGGAAATGGCGGAACATTTAAAATCGGGGAAATATTTTTGGTAAATATCAGGCGGTTGCAGAAATCGGTTAATACAACCGGTCGATTTTATCAGGAAACAACGGAGTATTTTTCGAACTTCCCGATAGTTTTAAAAATCGGGAAGTTTTTTGATAAAGAACAAAGAAATCGATTAATAATAATTCGTTATAAAATCGACGGTTCTTTGCAAGCAAGAAGGAAAAATCGATCAAAGAACCGACAGGAGAGGATCAGAAACTTTTATTGATACCGAAAGAAATGGCATCGGCGGAAGCATAATTCTTCAGGTAAGAATTTTTATCGATTTGTGACCATTTGTCAATTTGTCCGGTAACGCTGGCTTCAAACATATGAGCGTAAGCGATATTAAGGAACCAGTCGGGACGGAACATATAAGAGCAGCCGATATGAAGTCCGTGCTGGAGCAAGACCGGGCAGGGGACGTTTAAGTAGGCCGATTCCGCGTCAATGGGATTCTGATTGTAACTGTATCCGCAGCGGACCGTGAACTTGTCGGTGATCTGTCGTTGCGCGCCGAGCGAAAGAGCGAAAATACTTTCCCAGCCGAGTCCGACAATACTTCCGTCGGATTTATAACCGGTTCCGGAGAGCCCTTCCGCGTTGGAATAATCAAAATATCGAAAGTCGATTCCCAAAATGGTCTTTTCAATTCCATCGTAAGAAAAACCGAGTGAATAGACTGCGGGCATGGTGATTTTGAAAAGAGCCGTTTGTGAGTCGGTTCCATTGAAAGAGATCTGATAAGCGCACTCTTCGCACCAGCGGGGGCTTTTGTAGCTGAGTCCCCAATTAAAATGATTGGTTCCTTTATAATAAACACCGGCTTGGAAACCTCCGCCCCAAATATAACGGGTGCCCGCGCCCCGGCTCCATAGTCCGTTTTCCTTCGGTCCGAAAAAGAGAGGTTCGGCGATCATTCTGCCCATTAATATTGTCGGAGCGATTCCGACAGAAAGACGGTCCGTCCATTGATAGGAGACGGTCGGATTCATTTCAAAAATTTCAACTTTCGCAGATGTCCGTCCTATTCCGTAATTTTCGTTAAGAATGGGATTGCTTGTATCCGCCGCGTAATTCGTTTGTGCCCCTCCGATGGAGACAAGACCGAATCCGTAAGATACTTTACTCCCTTCGTCTTTTAGGATCATACCCATATAAGGAGCCGGAACCGATCCGTTATCACTTTCCGTTTTGCCTTTCATGCCCATAAAAGAAGATTCGACCGAAGCATTGGCCAAAATAATGGACGAACCGAAACTCATGTCCGATTTCTCAAAAGCGCTGATCGTCGCCGGGTTCCAGTTAAGCGCCCCAACGGAGTCAACCGGGGTCGCCGTTGCCGTTCCGCCCATTCCTTCATTGACGGTACTGACCGAACGCAGAAATACCCCTTGAGCATAAGCTGATCCGCACGCGATAATAATACATCCTGTCAGTATTAATCGGACCATTGGCCGAATTATTTTCATTCTTGCTGTCTCCCTGTATTTTGCAATGTAAAAATGACATCCCTGTCGTAATAGTTATATCGTCCTTTCAGTTTTACAAAAACACAAAAAATGTCAAACTGAATGTATTTTATTTTTTATAATTATTACTAAAAGGTGTTTTTATATATCTATTGTCAGTATTTTTTTCTGATAAGCTTTATTTTGTTTTCTGTAAAAAGTAACCAAGGCCAAAATATAGGGAATAAAAATGAAGAATATTGCTTTTAGTGCGATAAATCATCTTTTACTGAAAATAGTAATATAAAAACATAGGATAAATGAGAAAAATAGCGAAATGATATAGAATAAGCATGTTTGAAATGTTTGCATTGATGGATAAAATACAGTATTTAGAATACGAGAAGTAGGACGAATGGAAAAAATACAAAATTTAAATAAAAAGATAAAAGCAGGATTTATCAGTTTTCTATTTTTCAGCAGAGTTTTATTTCGTTTCTTATCTTTGATCAAAGTAAATTGTTTTATCCGTCGGCATACGGCATTTTAATTTACTTGTTTATCCGGAAAATCCAAACAGGCGGGGAGACCTGTTTGGTTGGGATTCGGACGGGTGGTCCGCGTTTCAATTCCGTTTGTTAAATACGGACGAACACTAATATTTGACGAACACTAATATTTAAGGAGCCTCAAACATTGGTGATAAAAGTGGGATCGGGTAAATCAGACAGTATAATTATTTATTGTTCATGATTTACTTAACACGATAGAGTTCTGTTTCCCAAATTCGAGCGATATTACCGGGCGTACCGGTAATAAATAACCGAAATGTTTTGCTTTTAACCGCGGGGAATTTCATTGCGATGAACGGCGTTTGATTATCGAGAACAATAGTTTCGGGAATATCGAAGAATTTTCCGTTTTTTTCGTATTGAAAGACGAAATCGCGGATCGGGTCATGAACACCGGTTTGACCGCTGACGATAAAGAAAGCGTTGAGTTCGGTCGTTTTATCGAACGTGAATATAACCCAATGCCGATTGTCGGCGTCCCCGCTCCGGCTGCTGACCCACCGTTCGACGTTACTTTTGACATTAAATTTTCCATCGTTGATATATTTTTTGGAATAAACAGAATCGACGAGCGTTCCGGACACTTCCGTTTTAGCGCGCAAGGCGAAATTATCGCCATGATGTTTCATCCAGTCGGGAAGAGTCATTAGTTTAAGTCCGGGGGTGGGGGGGGCGATTCCTTTTTTCATTTTATCCTGAACTTCGCTGAACCAGGACTGATAAACTTTTCGGGGCAGGCAGTCATGGTCACGGCAGACGGCGGCGGCCATTCCGACAACTTCGCCGATCATACCGCAGGTTCTCATGACCCGGGTCGAACCGAGGGCAATATGAGTTACGCTGATGTTGCGGCCTGCCATAAAGAGATTGTCGACGTTTCTTGAATAGAAGCAGCGGTAAGGAATCGCGTAAGGTTCGATATGCATTGAAGGAGCGATTGACCGGAATTCTTCACCGGGGAAGAAGCGTGCATTGTTCGGTTCCGGATAATGCAGATCGATCGGCCAAGTGGTTGTAACGGTCGCGTCGCTGAAATTGGTTCGTCCGGTGATATCCTGTTCTTTCAAAATAACATCGCCGAGCAGACGGCGGGATTCCCGTTTTCCGGCAACGCAGGAGACCCAGCCGAAATTCAGATTTTTAACTTTTTCCGCCCAAGGACCGTCCATCTTGTTTTTCATGTAAGACCAATGTCCGTAAGCGGCGCGCAGTCCGTTGTCGCGGATCTGTTCGGCGTCTTCGATTTGATCCTTGTTCATACCGGTTTCCCAATCCCAGTCGCCGTGAATCAGAGGTTTGATCGTTTCCGGCGAGAACTGAATAGCCCAAGGCAGGATCGGGAAAGAGGTCGGATGTTTTTCCGCGACGGTGTTCCATTGAATGGAAGCGCCCATTGTCATTTTATCACCTTTTTCAGGCGCGAGTTTTTCTCCGGTTTCAGATCGGGATTCGCGGCCCATTCGGTAATCGGCGCCGGCAAGAAAGCCGAGTGTTCCATCGCCGGTGCAGTCGGCAAAAAGTTTTCCTTCGAATTTGACCGGCTGTCCAGACGCGGTATTAACGCCATAAGCGGCGGTGATCAGGTAATGTCCGTTTTTCTTTTTCGTTTCAACGCGATTAATATGAGTGTTCAGGAAGAGATGGAGAGTTTTTTCCGCGTTGCAGAGATCAAGTTTGAGTTGATCTTTATAATGATCGGCCTGACCGCCGTTTCCTCCGGCGTGCGGCCCCATCATCCAAGTCAGGTTTCCGAGATTCGGATACGGATCCTTATTGATCTTTCCGCAAAGATGGACACGAATTTCCGAGCTGTTATTTCCTCCGAGAACAGGCCGGTCCTGAACGAGTGCGACATTCAAGCCGTAACGAGCGGCGGAAATGGCGGCACAAATACCGGACACTCCTGCGCCAACGACGACCAGATCGAACGGTTTCGCGGAAGCGGCCGGGATCTGGTCCGGGATATTGAGCATTTTCTTTCTAAACGCGGCGAGATCTTTTTTATTGTTCGGCGGAATAAAATTTGGATCGGAGGAAAAACAGAGAGCGTCGATTCGTCCATCGAAACCGGTCAGATCATGAAGGGAGATCTCCGCCTGATAATGATCTTGAGGAATGATAACCTTTTGACCTTCGAACCAGTTCCAAGGATTTCCAAGAACGCCGAAAATTGTTTTGTCGAGTTTGCCGTCGATACCGATCTGAAACCGGCCGGGCGCGTGTTCCTGCGTCCAGGGCGCGACCCAATTTCTGGTTCGGACAAAGAGACGATATTCTCCTTTTTTGGGAAAAATAAGTTTGGTCGAAGCGTCTTTTACCGGATTGCCCCAGCCGTGAGCCAAAAGAACAGGCGAGCCCATTTGGTCCATGTATTGAGTATCGAGAAACCAGCCGCCGGGGTTCGAAAAACTTTCCGCTTCCAAAAAAACGATCGGGTATTGTTCACTTTGCGCAAAAACAGGCATGATTGCTGTCATGGCTGTCATTATCGCCAAACTAATAAAAAGGCGCCGCCATAAAGTCAGCCGCTGTTTTTTCATTAAGAGATACTCCTTTACTGGTTTCATTGGATCAAAAGCGTTTGAATTTTTGATTTTACTGGTCATACGTACTTAAACAGATCTTTTCAGTATATAAGAAAATTTCATTAAAATCAAGGAAGATCAAATAAAAAGACCGTCGAAAAGAAATTTCGCTTGAAAGTCGGGACAATATCGGATAAAATGGCCCATGATAACGGTTCGACCATAATTGGACGGAACTAACCGACTCGATTAAAACCGTATGAATTTTCGCGGGGCCGCTGGTGCGGGCGGCTTGAGCGGAACATGAAAGAAAACATCAGGAGAAACAGATGAAAAGAACGACGCTGCTTATGCTGCTCATGACGGCAATTTTTTTAATGCTTGTTTCGGTGATTCGCGCCGATTATTCTTCGATCGGCAAAAGTTATCCGCCGACCAACGATTTCAAAGCTCAATGGATCACCGCGTCCGATTGTCCCGGGATTCCGAATCTTTGGTTTAATTTCAGAAAATCGTTTGATCTTCAAACGGTTCCGGAAAAAGCGATTTGCCGAATTGCTGCCGACAGCAAATACTGGCTTTATATCAACGGACGCCTTGCCGTTTTTGAAGGGGGGCTCAAACGCGGTCCGACCCGAATCGGTACTTATTTCGATGAAGTCGATCTAAAACCGTTTCTCAAGAAAGGACGCAATACAGTCGCGATTCTTCTTTGGTATTTTGGCAAGTCGGGATTTTCTCATATCGACAGCGGCAAGTCAGGGCTGATCTTCGACGCGTCAACCAACGGACCGAACGGTCTTTATCTGCTCAGCGACGCAAGCTGGAAAGCCAAACTTTACTCCGGAGTTCCGAAAGGACTGACGCTCAAGCCGGACCGCAAACGGGTCAGCAATCTTGCCTCCCTGCCGAAAAACTGGCGCGATAAAACGTTTGGACCGTTCGAGGCGGTCACTGCCGATCCGCAGCCGAATTACCGGCTCTCGGAATGGAACATTCGCTTCGATGCCCGATACGATTATCAGGGCGACTGGAAAGACGAGACGTTCGACGATTCTCAATGGCCCGAAGCGGCTGTTTGCGGCTGTCCCGGCGATGGATCTGTTCAGCCTTGGGGACCGCTTTACAAACGCCTTATTCCGCTTTGGAAAGATTTCGGACTTAAAAATTATCCGCAAAAAATTGAGCTTCCTCTGACGTGCGCTAAAGAGACCGTTCTGGAATGTCCGCTCCCTTACAATGCGCAGGTTACGCCTTATTTCTCAATTAAGGCGCCGGCCGGTCTGACCATTGATATTCGAACCGAGGATTATAAAGGGGGAAGCGAGTACAATGTTCGAGCGGAATACGTTACCAAAGAGGGAGAGCAGGAATTTGAAACACCAGGCTGGATGAACGGTCACCGGGTTCAATATACGTTTCCCGCGGGCGTAACTGTCCAAGCGTTGAAATATCGGGAGACCGGTTTCAATACATCTTTTGCCGGATCGTTTCAATGCGATGATCCGTTTTTCAATCTTCTTTGGGAAAAGGCGGCGCGTACACTTTATATAACGATGAGGGACACGTTCTTTGACTGTCCTGATCGGGAACGGGCTCAATGGCTCGGCGACGCGGTTAACGAACTCGGGGAAGCATTTTACTGTATGGACCGCAAGGCCGACACTCTTCCGAAAAAAGCGTTTTATGAACTGTATCGGTTCCAGCGCGAAGACAATACGATTTTCTCTCCTGTTCCCGGTATTTATACGAGTGAGCTTCCTGCGCAGATGCTGGCGATTTCCGGCTGGTACGGATTGGGAACCTATTCCCGATACTCCGGCGATTTCCAAACGGGTGAGGATCTTTATCAAGGGATCAAGCGTTATGAATCGGTTTGGCAGTTCGATGATCAGAACCTGATCAAGCCCCGTAAAGGCGCTTGGAATTGGGGCGATTGGGGAACAGATGTTGATCTTCGAGTGCTTTTGAACTGCTGGTATTATCTCCTGATCAAAGAAGCCAAAGAAATCGCGCTGCGTTTGGATCTTCCGAAAGACGCTGCGGAATTCGACGCCAAAATGAAACGGATCGAAAGTGCATTCAATAAGGTTTTTTGGACCGGAAAAGATTATCGCGACCCATTGTATAAAGGACGTTCCGATGATCGGGCCAATGCGATGGCCGTTCTGGCCGGCTTCGCCAAAAAGGAATGGTACCCGATCCTGCGCGAACATTTCAAAAACGAAAAGAACGCCAGTCCTTACATGGAAAAATATGTTCTCGAAGCGCTCTTCTTTATGGGCTATCCGGACGACGGACTGGCCCGAATGAAAGATCGATTCGCCAAAATGGTCAATCATCCTGATTATTCAACGCTTTGGGAAGGCTGGGGAATCGGATCCGAAGGTTACGGCGGAGGAACGGTCAATCATGCCTGGAGCGGCGGCGGTCTGACCGCGCTGGCTCAATACGCTGTTGGTCTCTCTCCGGTCGAACCGGCGTTCAAAAAGTTCCAAATTGTTCCGCAGCCCGGCTTCCTCAAGAAGATCGATATGACGACCTGCACTAAATTCGGAACCATTGGGATCAAACTCCAAAAAAATAATAAAGAATTTAAGATCAGTGTCAGTGTTCCAAAAGGTACATCAGGTATTCTTTATATTCCGGTTGAATACAAAAACGACCGCGCTGATCTCAAAGACGTCGAATTCTTCGCGCATCGCTATTCCGGTATCAATCTTAAACCGGGCGATTATTCCTTTAAGTTTCCCGCTGCGAAATAATAGACGGTAAAACGAATTGATTCGCCTGCCGAAAACATTGATGGCAGGCGAATTTTCCAAGCGGCTTTTCTAAAATTGCGGTCTTGTAAATTTTCCAACTGTTTCGCCGATGGATTTCGTCAATCGGCGGTAATGACGGAAAATTTAAAATAGAAACAGTATAAAATGAAAAATTCGTAATGAAACCGGAATAACATCTCTTATCGCTTATCCTTTTTGTTCCGGATCAGTTCTTATCCAACGGTGACAAAAATTCCGTTGCTCCGTTTTTGGACATTATGCAAGAAAGTCTTCATTTTTTCGATCATCGTTCCAAGCCAATCATCATAATCATTGTTGAGCATTTCATCGACATAAGAACAGCCGAGTTTTTCCAGTCTTTTGATACAGGAGGCGCGTTCGCGCAAAAGTATTTCGGAAACAGAATCAATTGCCGAAACGATTTCGACTGTTTCTTCACTGGTCCGGTAAAAAGCGAAATTATCGTTGGCAAAACAAATTTTGGACACGATCATAAAATTAATTGGACACGATCATAAAATTAATTGGACACGATCATAAAATTAAGCGGAAAGGTGCCCGGCCAAGGGCAATCGGCAAAAAGATAAAAGATACAATCAAACTGCTGGTCAAGCGGACACCTGTCCGCGTTGGTTAGCGGTTCCCAATGCGCGGGGATCTCCGGTGACGCCGTCCGTTTGAAATCGGCTTTACGTGTCCATTTGCCGGCTGACCGTTTTTGAAAAAAATATTTCAACTGTCCCCCAAATGACGTCGGCGGTCCCGGTGGCAGAACAGTCACGCGGTTGTCGTCCGGAGTGATAAGAAATCCACCTCCGGGAGAAGCATAAATTTGTTTTCCCGCTTCATTTATATCGACCAGAAAGTTATTACAATCCCGCATTTTTGAATGATAAAAAAGGTCTTGAGCAGATCGGGATTTTGGCGGATCTCCTCAATTTGATCCCAGGTGATTCGAGTCATTGTCTGCGTTCACTCATGTTGTTCTCCCGAACAAGAAGTATGAATAAAGTAAAATATATAATGATAGGCGAACAATTATTGTAAGTAAATTATTCAGATGAACAGTGAATTTGTGACCGTAATAAAATTTTAACAAAAGTCGAACATTAAAACAAGGAACAGTTTCAATTTTTGAAGTTAGGTTTGATTATGAATTTTTTGATCTAACGTTTAAGAAACAGTCGATTGACGAAGTCAATCGGAGAAGATGGCGGACAAATTAAATGGCGGCAGTAAAATATTCGCGAAAAAACATTTGTCAGTAGAACAGAACATCAAAACAGAAATTGAACGAAGATATTCAGATCCAAAGAATGAGTCGCTCTCCGAGCATGTCGGGAAGGCGGTCTTTGACCTGTTTTTTAACTTGCTGATTGATATATCTGGTGCTGAAATGGGAGGCGATGATCATTTTGTTTTCAAATTTGTCTTTACGATCGACGATATCTTCCAAATGGATGTGACCGTGTTTGTGAATGGCTTCTTTTCGATGGCCGGGAGCAACGAAGGTCATTTCCAAAATGAGTACGTCCGCGCGGTAAAGATTGGGATTGAGATCAAGGCCGCGGCAGGTACTGTCGCCGAGAAACCCCAGTCGGGGATAACGGAATTCGTCCGTAATTGGAACGCCGGCAAGATTCAAATCGCGGATCTGTTCGCCGGAGAGAGAAAGATATTCCTGTTTCAGTTTATGGCGGCGTTCCCAAACGAGATAACCGACCGACGGAACGGTATGAAACGTTTCGACGGCTTCGACGTAAAGATCCCGGGTCAGCTCGAAAGTATCGCCCGGCTGAGTTCCGATGATATTGCAAGGGAGCTGTCCGCGGTCAAGTTTGGAGAAGACATGCAGGAGCTGTTTGATATCGTTGACCTGACCTTCAGGGACGAAAATATTGGGGGGATCCATTTTCATCATTCGGCGCCGGGCGACATAAGCGGGCAGGGCGAGAATATGATCCATATGCGTATGAGAAATGAACCAGTTCGGAGTACCCATGAATTCCCAAGGCTGCCAGCCGAGATCGAATCCGAGCCGGTATTCGGGGATGCGCCAGTAAGTTTGAACAGCGGCGCGGGAGTAACCTTCGATCGTAATACTTCCGTATTTAACGGACCGGGTCGTCTGTCCGTCGGAGACAGGGCTCCATTCGTTTTTCGTTTGCATAAAGAAAGATCAATTCCCCGAAGAGAATTTTTAAAAGTTTTAGGGGATATTGAGAGAGTTCGGATAACAAAAAAGCCGTTAATTTTTTAATTAACGGCTTTTTTAAGCGAGCGAGGACGACGGGACTCGAACCCGCAACCTTCGGCGTGACAGGCCGATGCGCTAACCAGTTGTGCTACGTCCCCGGCTGACAAAAATGTCAAGTAATTTACGAGGTCTCTCATCACTCACAAATCAAAAGAGATTATATTATAAAATACGCGGGCGGGAAGGGGGGATCACCTTTTTTTATGAAATTTTTATTCAGGAAGAAATTTTTATAAATGGCATTGAATAAAATAAAAGAGATATATATAATTGAGTTTGAAAGTAATCATTTTGTGTTTGCACTGCAAGTTTTTGAGGGTCAGTATGTTAAAGTCACTGTTTTCGACCATTCCTTTTGTCGGCGAGATCATGAATTCGCCGAAGCTGAAGCCGTATATTGAGCGTCTTCATCCATCGGCGGTACTTGCAACCGTTAAAGGTGTTTACGACGACATATCCGGCGAGATGTATTCGGCCGCGACGGAATGGCGCAAGCCGGATCTGTCGGAAATTATCGAAAAAGTGATTGCGCGGCTTCAGATCGATGTTGAAAAAGAGCCGGAAGTCAAGATTGACTGCCGCGGCTATTTATTGGCGCAAAACGCACCAATGGCCAATTCCGCCGTTGAAGGAATGATTTGGGCCATTGACGACAGAACTTCTGTTACGGAAAAAACGCTGACCGCTCTGATCAGCAAACTGACCGGCGCGGAGGACGCGATTGTCTTTGCCAATCCGGTCGACGCGAAATTGGCGGTGATTCGGACATTTGCCGTTCAGGAGCGAATCCTTGTTGCCCGCCGTGATCTTTACGAGGACGATTACGGCGTTCGACTGGAGGATCTTTTCCGGATCTTTGCCGTTCGTCCGATTGAGGTCGGAGCATCCAATAAAATAACATTGCAAGATTATCGGGCGCCGGAAGCGCATCGGATCGGTTTGGTCTGGATGGCCGCGCGGCGTCATACCAATCTTCGAATGCCTCTTTCGCAGGAAGATTTTGAACAGTTTCATGCCTATGCGCAAGAATATGATATTCCGGTAATTTGCGATGTCGCTGTTGCCCCGGTTCGGGATTTGTCTCAATATTTTTATAATCCGATTCTTCCGCTTTTTGAATACGTCAAATGGGGTTATGATCTTGTTTTATGCGGAGGCGCGCAACTGATCGGCGGACCCGATTGCGGGATCGTTCTTGGATCCAAAAAGCTGATAGAGGAAATTCGGGCCACTCGCATCGCCAATTTTCTCACCGCGCACCGGGTCGATCTGGCCGGTTTGTATAAAACGCTTCTTCTATATAATAAACAGGATACGGCTGAAACTCAAATTCCTATTTTGAGAACTCTGACAACCTCTTCCGCCAATTTGCGCAACAGAGCCGATCGTTTGGTCCCGCAGATCAAAGTGCTTTCCCTGGTCGAAGAATGTCAAGCGCAGGACGGAAAGTCCCGGTTATATGAAAACTTCAATCTCGGTTTTACTGATACCGTTTTAATAAAGATCAAACCAGCCGGACAGACGGCGGATCAGATGGCGCGGTTTCTCGAACAATGCAATCCCGGTCTGATTGTTCGAACAGAAAATGATCAGATCATTCTTGATCTGCGAATGGTTGATCCGGCATATGATTCAGTCCTTGTTGAGATCTTGGAGAAGGCTTCCGCCGACATTGAGTTGAATAACGCTTCTTCGGCAGCGGCCCCAAAATAATTTTACTGAAACGAAACAAAAAACAGATCAAGAAGTTATAATAAAAGGGGTATTTTTTACTGACGGCAGGATTAAATTTGTCTGTCGTTATTAAAAACAGATTATTTTGCATAAAAGAGCGAGTGAAACAGACCGTAAGTAAAAACTTTATCGAACGGACCGATTATGAAAAGGAAAAAAGGATTTTTTCCGGTGAATTTATCAAAAATATTTAAAAATCTCTTTCTGAAATTTACAAGAAAACAGAGATCGGTTACGTTTTTGCGCTCATACTTATTGAAACTGAATTCGATATTCAAAAAATCAGTGACGGTTATGATTATTTTCGGAATTTTGCTGATTTTGTCAAGTTTTATTGGATTCGATAGAGAACGATCTTTTAGCGGCGGTATTTATTCATTCGGTTTTGAGCAAACGGAACGTCAGGAAGACGGCGATACCGAGAGGAAGAAGAGCGAGACTTCGCGTTGGTCAACAGTCAGAAAGCCTGCGGCAAGCAAAAAAACGTTGTTTTCCCAATGGAAACAAGAGCGTCGGGAGTCTCTTTTTAAAAACCGCAAAAAGCAGGATTCCAAAGAGGAATCGAATAAATTCATGCAGGATCCGCAGGACGAGGCTGGCAGTTTTACTTTTAAAGAATCTGCTTGGGGGCGTTTTGCTCCGGGCTCTTGGTGCCGTTTCAGAACGACGAGTAAAGCGTTTAAAAATTTCAAGCCGATCCGAAGCATTACCGAAACGACCTTGACGTTGGAATCGGTCGATGAAAACGGATATCTGCTTAAAAAGGAAACGGCGATCATTGTTGGTCCGAATATGCTTAAAAGAGATCCGGAGTATATTCGTTACGATTTTTGGGATGTTCCGGTCAGCGATAATTCAACGGTTGAAGATTTGGGAACGTCCTGTCTTTTGATTTCTCAGAAGGCGACTACCTGCAAGATCAGGCGTATTCTTCGCCGGACGGATCAATATCAGGAAGAGACAACGCTTTATTATTCGCAGGTTACCGCTCCGCATATTTTGAAAAAAGAAGTCAAACGTTTTGCCTTGGAAGATGATTTGCAACAGAACTTGAACGCTGTTCCGATCAACAGTTCGGTGATGATGGTTCAAAAGACGATGGCGCATGTTTTTTTGGGACGTAAATTCTCGGCGTATCGGTCCAATACGGTCTCTCATCAGGGAAGCAGTGTCAAACAGACGGTTACCGAACATAGCGCGGATATTCCCGGCGGAATAAGCAAAGAACTGATCACCGAACGGGACGTCAACGACCGCCTTCTTTATCAGGCGACTTCAATTATCAGTGAGTTTCATGTTGAAAATTGATCTTTTCGGCAGGAAAACTTCTGGCAAGATCCTTTATTTTGATGCCCCTTCCCTCTTTATGCTTGTCCGCTATAATTATCTATAATTATATTTGGTTATAATTATATTTTGAATGTTTATTCCGAATTTATCCCGCAGTCGCTTGGTTTTTTCATTGATCCGTCAGAAAAAAGGAGCGGAGACAATCTCTCCTAACTTGACGAACAGAAAAATTAAAAATCGGGAGGCATTAAGAGTATTTCATTTCAAATTATAGGCATTGGAGGCGCGGCTTCGAATGCGGACCAATTAAATTCTTAAGGATTTCAGGTGAATTCAGCAATGGAAAACAAGGCCAAACGCAGCATTACAATTTTCGATACGACCCTTCGAGACGGTGAACAGTCGCCGGGAGCGAGCATGAATCTTCGGGAAAAACTCGAAGTGGCCCGCGCGCTTGAAGATCTCGGCGTTGATGTAATTGAAGCCGGTTTTCCAATCGTTTCCCCCGGTGATTTCGAATCTGTACTCGAAGTGTCAAAAATTTTGAAGACAACATCCGCGTGCGGTTTGGCCCGATGTGTTGATAAAGATATTGATCGGGCTTGGGAAGCGTTGCAAAAAGCGGTCCGACCGCGTATTCATATTTTTCTGGCCACCAGCGCTATTCATCGGGAATACAAGCTCCGAATGACGCAGGAAGAGATCATTGCCCGAGCGGTTGAGGGCGTTCGCCGCGGAAAAAATTATTGCGATGATATTGAATTCTCTCCGGAAGACGCTACGAGAACGGAACTTGATTTTCTCTGCAAAGTGGTCGAATCGGTTATTGATGCCGGCGCGACAACGGTCAATATTCCCGATACTGTTGGATATACGACTCCGCAGGAGATGTATGACCGCATTAAAACTCTTTATAATCGGGTTCCGAATATCGACAAGGCCGTTATCAGCGTTCATTGTCATAACGATTTGGGAATGGCGGTCGCCAATTCTCTTTCCGCGGTTATGGCCGGTGCCAGTCAGATCGAATGCACGATCAACGGATTGGGCGAACGGGCGGGAAACTGTGCGCTGGAAGAGATTGTTATGGCCATGCGGACCCGGGGCGATGTTTACGGAGCCGATACACGCATTATATCGCAAAAACTTGTTCCGACCAGCCGACTTGTTTCCAAGATTACCGGATTACAGGTTCCGCGTAACAAGGCCATTGTCGGTTTGAACGCCTTTGCGCATGAAGCGGGCATTCATCAGGACGGCATTCTTAAAGAACGAACGACTTATGAAATCATGAGTCCCGAAAGTGTTGGAATGGCGAAAACAGATCTCGTTCTCGGCAAACACAGCGGACGTGCCGCGCTGGGAGACCGCGCCAAACATCTCGGTTACGAACTGAATCAGGATCAGCTGACTGAAATTTTCACCGAGTTCAAAAAACTGGCCGACCGAAAAAAGGAAGTTTACGACGCCGATATTCTCGCGCTGATCGAACAGGAATTTCATGATGCCAAAAAAAATACGGTCATTGAAAAACCCCTTTGGAAATATATAACATACAAACTTGTCAGCGGCAATGGAAAATTGCCCTTGATGGAAGTCACCCTTGCGAAAAACGGAGAGAAATTCTCGGCCAGTTCCGATGATGGCGACGGACCTATTCATACCGCCTTCGCGACGATTAAAAAAATCGTTGATCTTCCTTTAATTATGAAAGAGTTCAAAGTCGAAGCTGTTTCCGGCGGATCCGATGCCCAGGGAGAAGCGGTCGTCCTGCTCCAGCGGGAAGGGGAAAAATCGGAAAACACGGAAATTGATGGCGATTCCTGCTACTCAAAATGCGGAAAAGTTTATCGCGGTCACGGTGTCTCGATCGATATTATCGAAGCGACCGTTATTGCGTTGGTTAACGCGGTCAACCGAATGATGTAATTCAATCAAAAATGAAATTAATCTCTTAAATACGATTAATAATCGCGTGGGTTCATTGGAGTGTTTTTCTCCTTTGAACCTTTTTTGTTTTGCGGGATTTGCTTGCCGATCTGTTGTTTTGACTTATAAATCTGTTTTCGAACGAGTTGTCTTTTTTAAAAGTTTTTATAAAAATTTGACTATTTTATTATTTTTCGCCTTAATTATTTTATGTTCCCTCATAAAATAGATCAGGGACAATATCTATTTGTAACTAATGGTTTCTTTGAGCAAAGAAAACCGAATAAATATTAAACGAATATTGTATTAATGCATTGAAATTCTGTGTGTTATTGTTGTTTGAAATAATAAAATATTTATTCTGTTTAAATTGTTTATATTTACATAAGAATTAAAGTTTTTTTAGAACTTTCCTCTTGATCATTAATTCAAAAGTATTTATAGTTCATCTTTCTTTCATTTAAAAAATCGGGGTTGTCCATGACGGGTTTTTTCAAAAATTTATTTCGAAAAAGAGAAGAAATAAAAAGGAGGAAAAATCGTGTAAGATCTGATTATAAAAACAGATATAAAATATCGTTTGAATGTCTTGAGGAAAGGACTCTATTGGCCGCTTCTTCTTTGAGCGATACGGAAAATTTTTTAATCGGAACAGAAATGGACACTCCGGAAACAGCGCTTGTTGAAGATTACGATCAGGCGGTTGCCTGCGGCAGTGTTGACGGTTTATCGGAAGCGGAAGGTTTGGACGGGGCGCTGAATTCAAATTTATTTAAAGATTCTTACGAAACCTTGACGGACGCGGAAGTTTTCAGTCTGCATTCTTTGGCCGGAGCCAATTATACGATTTATCTTGATTTTAATGGACATACGACCAGCGGAACGAATTGGAACGCAACCTATAATAACGGATTGGATATCGTAACACCCGTTTTTGATATTGATGGCGATTTGACGTCATTCAGTCAGGCAGAACGAGAAATTATCTATGAAATATGGCAGCGTGTTTCCGAAGATTATCTTCCATTTAATATAAATGTAACGACGGAAGAACCGGCACTGGAAAATTTAATGCGTTCAGGTTCCGGTGATACGGTTTACGGTGTTCGGGTCTGTATTGGTGGTTCGGCTTATGATTGGTATTCGTCATCAAGTTCTTCAGAGGCGGGAGGGGTAGCCTATAACGGATCGTTTATCAGTTCCAAAGATCTTCCCTGTTTTGTTTTTTCTCAAAGTTTGAATAATAAAGCGAAATATATTGCGGAATCTGCCGCTCATGAAGCGGGACATACATTGGGTCTCAAACATGACGGACAGTATTCGAATGAATATTACAAAGGAACGGAGGATTGGGCTCCGGTAATGGGGACCGGTTATTATGCGGAGCTGACTCAATGGAGTGCCGGAAGTTATTCAGGAGCGACCAATAATGAAAACGATCTTGATATTTTGGCCAACGCGGTTGATCTGCGCGCCGATGATTATTCCGATACAGTTTCAGAGGCTTACGATCTAGGGGCTTTGACAGAGACAACTTCCGTTACCGGTTTTATCGGCTTGAAATGGAAAAATTTTTCTAATAATTTGACGCTGGCTTTTGATGCCGATTGCTTTTCGTTTTCAACAGAAGGAATGGATAAGTGTCTTAAAATTGGAGGTTTATGCGGCATTACCAACTTGAACGTCAAAGTCCTCTTGTATGATTCCGGCGGAAATCTTCTTGAGACATTTGAATCGGCGGAAACGCATTATGTTCTTTTCAGTCTTCTTGATTTAAAAGGAACCTATTTTCTTACCGTCGAAGGGATCGGCTGCGCGGACGCGGGAACACTGAATGACGGTTATGGAAGTTTGGGGGCTTATTCCGTCAGCGTTATCGATGCAGATCTGCCCGATCTGAATTTTGTTCAAACAGGATCGAAGCCTGCTGTTTATATGACCGACAGTACTTCAAATAAAACCAATCAAACTGTTTTTTCCAGCGGCAAACCGATCTATGTTTATTTATCTTTTACCAATTCCGGGACGTCGGAGGCCAGATCTTACAGCGTTTATTTATATTATAACGACAAGCGGTTCAGTTCCTGCAGCGGGATCACATTGGCCGTTGGCGAGACAATATCCAAGGGGTATTATGTTTATGATCCGAACAATTCCGCTCACTGTTCCATTACCGGAACGGGCTCTTATAATTTTAAAGCGGTTATTGTCAGCGATGATGTCGAACTGTCAAAAGTGAACAACACGTTCGAATTCTCGTTTGAAGTTTATGATTCTTGGACAACGATATTTGAAATGACGGCCGCGGAAGTGGGCGCTAACAGTCCGCCCGGATCACTGGCGGGATCATTTTCCGTTGCCGATCCTTATAACAGCGGATTTTCTTTTCAGCTGTTCAATGACAAAACGGAAGGACTGGCGAATGCCTCGTTTTCCATTTCTGGAAATCAACTTATTCTTGAATCGGGGCTGGCGAAGGGAACTTATACGATTTGTGTCAGAGCGATCAGTTCTGCCGGTTATGCCGTTGAACAGAAATTCAGTATTACTGTTTCCGAAATGGTCAACGCGACTCCAATCGCTCTTTTGACTGTTTCCGAATTGAAACCGTATGCGGGAACGAGCGTTCTGCTTTCTGCCGAAGGATCAAACGATTTGGAAGATGGAAGTCCTTTAACCTGTCAATGGCGTTTTTATGATGCTGCCGGTAAAATTCTGGATACGATTCTTACCGAAAAAACTTCGATTTGGATTTCGGCCAGCCGTTATGCGGACACAGGAGAAAGTTTTACCGTTGAACTGACAGTATTTGACCGGGAAGGAACGGCTTCGGCCGCAAAAACTGCTCTTCTGACCGTTCAGGAATCGTTGCCGGAAGTGAACGGTCAGATCCGCTGCTTTGATGAGTTGAATTTGGTAAAACTTGATCTGACTGTTTATTCAAAATCGGGAAAGATCAATAATAATTGGACTATTGACTGGGGAACGGAAACAAAGGTTTATTCCGTCAGCGCATTTACGTTTTCCGCTGTTTATTATTATCCGGTAAGCGGCGATTATAATATTTCTTTAACGCTCAACGGTACCTGTTATTTTCTGGCGTGTTATTCAGCAAAGGCGGTCAATGAAAGTTCACTGCCCGTTTTGAGTCAAACGAGTGAATCGAAAAAGGAGAACGTGACGGAGCTTGCCGCCGGTATTGATTCAAAGATCAATGCAGAATCGGCCGCGGAAATTTTAAATAAAATTTGCGAGGACTACGAAACAGGAAAGATCGAAAAAAATTCGGAACTGACGGAGTCGGATCTGCGGCTGCTGGCGTTGCGTCTTTTGGAATCGTCCGGAGAAAATTCCAAAAAGTTTTCTTGGACGTCCCTTCCTGAAATTCAGACGATTGGGTTTTAATTGTTTTTGTCCGTGAACAGAAATTTTTTCTGCGTTTCTGACAGTCTTCAGGAAACCGAAAATTTTTCTGTTGAAAAATAAAATGAAATGACTTTCTGTTTCTATTGAATATTTTTCGATAAAATAACATGGAAAAAGAAAAGCAAAAAATAAGATGTTTGTTTCTGTTTTAAGATTGATATAAATATGACGATACTCGACCGCTTTGTTGTTTGGAATTTTATTAAATTGTTTGTCATGTCCTGCGTACTTTTGGCGGCGATTTTTGTAATTTTGGACATTGTCGATAATTTTGACGATTTTTTCGGAAAAGGATCCTTTAGCGAAACGGCGATTATTTTTGGTAAATATTACATGTTTCATATATTTCCCATTCTGGATATTTTTCTTCCTTTTCTTTTAATGTGTGCGGCAATTGCTCTTTTGCGTTCGATGGATCAGGGAAATGAGATCATCGCGCTGATGGCTTCCGGGGTATCAAGAGTTCGGCTTCTGCTTCCTCTGTTTGCTTCCGCTTTTTTCTTTGCCTGTTTTTTCTTCTTTTTTCGCGAATTTATTATTCCAATGAATCTCTTGGACTTGGTAAAAGCGCCTGAAGATTATTTTCGGAAAGAAGAAGCGGTTAAAGTCTGTCAAATGGAAGATCAGGTCACCGGACTTCGCTTGTCTGGAGAACTGGCTTATACAGCCGATAAAAAAATCACCAATCCGATTATTATTTTACCGCCCGATCTTTCTCAAAAGACACAAAGTTTGAAAATTGTCGCAAAAGAAGCGTTTTGGAAGCCTGCGATAAAAGATCTGCCGCAAGGATTTTTGTTTTCTAATATCAGTGTTCCGTCCGGGCTTTCGTCCGAAAAATCTCTTTTCTCTACCAAAGCGGGAAAAAAAGTCATTTTAACAGCCGCCGATTATCCGGAACACTTAAAGCCGAATGAATGCTTTGTCGCAACAGATATTCCTTTTGAAGTTCTTCAAGCCGGAACAAGCTGGACGAAAGGGGCTTCGATTGCCAGTTTAATGCGGGCGTTGAGTAATGCCAGTATCAGTTTTAACCGGCATCAGTTGGAAATAGAGATCCATTCCCGGCTGGTGCGTCCGTTTACTGATATTATTCCTTTTTTTATCTGTATTCCGCTGATCTTTTTCAGAAATGTAAAAAATATGGCTAAAAATATTCTTTTTGGCGTTTTTATTACGTTCGTGTATATCGGTTTTCAGTTTGTCTCTGCCTTTTTGGGACAAAATCTTGATGCGACCCTCTCTTCCTGGCTGCATATTCTTGTTTTTGCCCCGATCGGATTTGCCGTTTATTATGATTTGATTGTTTCGCCTAAAGTTCTTCTGGTCAGAAAAAAAAGAAAACCTCAAACAACGTAATTAAACGCGGTCTTTGCAATGTTGTGTCTGTTTTTGATATTGTCCCCAAAATATGATGTATTGCGAATTTTTGATGAATGCCAACCTTGAAAAAAACGAATTTTCCTGTTTCAAAGTCAAAGAAAAAGTCATTCGCTGCGTCAACAGACGAACAAAATGGTAAATTTAAAAATACGGACAGTATAAAAGGAAAAAGTCAGGAATTCGGGCCTCTTCCGGGAAGTCTTTCGTATGATATAATAAGAATGAATCTGTTCCGTCATAATTTACGGAGTATCGGCCATTCAGATTTCGGTTTCTTACTTAATATACCGCTTCTTTTGAGATTTTCGTTGATTCGGCAGGAGCGGAGCCCGAGAATGAGGTTTTCAGTGGATATCGCGGAAAATTTAAATGTCAGTAGTATAAAGATCTTTTAGAAAGATAAAATATGGCAAAATCCGGAAAGAACAAAACGAATCAGAATGCGGAAAATAAAATCGAAAAAGTCGTTTCCGAAAACAGACGGGCTCGGCATGATTACGATATTCTTGCTTCGGTCGAATGCGGTATTGTTCTTTGCGGCAGCGAAGTTAAAAGTCTGCGCAACGGAACCGTCTCGCTCAACGAAGCGTTTTGCAAAATTCGAAACAATGAAGTTTGGCTGATCAATTGCAATATTCCCGAATATTTTGAAGCGACTTATTTGAATCATAAACCGACCAGAGAACGCAAACTTCTTTTGCACCGGCATGAAATTTTTAAATTCGCCAAAAAAAGCCTGGAAAAAGGAATCACGTTGATCCCTTTAAAGATCTATTTTTCAGGAGGACACGCGAAAGTTCTTGTCGGCTTATGCAAGGGACGTCAGGAATATGACAAACGTCAAGTCAAAAAAGATCGGGACAGCGCTCGCGGACTTCGTCTGGCGACGATGAAGCGGCGGTCATGACCGAAGGAGGACGGATAGTGATTTTCGTCTTCCAAAGATCCCGTTTTTACTGCTGTCAGGATTTTTGACTGTCGGCATTACAGGTTTTTCGTTTTTATTACCGTTGATTTTGTGAGCCAACTATTCTTTTGACTGAAACATAAAAAGTAACTGGCAAGTTTTCGTTTTATCGGTCTTTGATCTTTGTTTTTTTGTCGGTCGGCCGACTGGCGACAAAGACACGAGGTTCGATCAAGGACAGTAAAAGATCCGTTTCGTTTTTGAATACAGCCGGGAGACCGCGCGAAAAAGGTGTTCTGTTCGCAGAATACAAGCATGAATATGAAGTTGAAAAATGGCTAAAGAAGTTAAGCGTTCCGTAAAGAAAAAAACAGCCGCAACGACGGCAGGATCCGTCTCCGTCTCTCCGCAGCCACTTGAGACGGAATTGTTCGACCGAATGCCTCCGGCGAATATTGAAGCGGAAAGAAGCGTTGTCGGCGCTCTTTTGCTGGATCCTCTTCTTTGCGATGATATTGCGATTCTTTTAAGACCAGATGATTTTTATTCCGATGCGTTACGGATCCTTTATACCAATATTCTCGAACTGCATAATACAGGAGCCGGTATTGATCTGACCTTGCTTGTTCATCATTTGCGCGCCAACGGAAAACTGGATGAAGTGGGGGGAGAAGAATTTATCGCCGATATTATGCGGTCGGTTCAAATCGTCGCCAATGCGGCGGGTTATGCCAAGATTGTTCAGGAACAGTCGATTCGGCGCGATTTGATTCGGGCGGGCGCTGAAATTCTCCAAGACGCTTATGCTCAGACCAATCCGATCAAGGAAATTGTCGGTCAATCGGAAGAACGGATCTTCGCGATTAATGACGCGCGGAATTCCAATCAGATTTGTCGGGTTAACGATCTGATGTATCAAACGATCAATATGATTAATGCCCGGGTTTCCGGAGGGGAAGACGGTATTTCAACCGGATTTTTCGAACTTAATGAACTGTTGGGCGGTTTTCATGGGTCGGAACTGATCATTCTCGCCGCTCGACCGGCGATGGGAAAAACGGCACTGGCAATGAATATTGCCGAACATGTCGGTGTTGTCCAAAAAGTTCCGGTCCTCTTTTTCAGTTTGGAAATGTCCCGGGGTGAATTGGGGACGAGAATGATCTGCTCCCGAGGAAAAATCAAAGGCGAAAAAATCCGTTCCGGCGATATTTCGCAGGCTGTTCTCGAAAAGGTCACCAAAGTCGCTTCTGAACTTTCGCAGGCGCCGATCTTTATTGACGATTCTCCAAGCCGGACCGTTACGGAAATTGCCGCCATGTGCCGGCGTATTAAACGGCAGGAAGGACTTGGACTGGTCGTTATCGATTATCTCGGACTGATCGAACCGGATAACGCCAATGATCCGCGTCAGGAACAGGTCGCGAAAATCGCTCGAAGACTTAAAGGTATGGCCCGTGAACTTAATGTCCCTGTCCTCTGTCTGGCCCAGCTCAACCGTCAAACAGAAGCAATGAAAGACAACAAGCCCCGTTTGAGCCATCTGCGCGAATCGGGCGCTATCGAACAGGACGCCGATGTTGTTATGTTCGTTCATCGGGAAGAGTATTATCATACGCGAACCGAAGCGGAGGAAAAAGATCTGCTCGGTAAAGCTGAAATTATTGTCGCCAAACAAAGAAACGGACCGGTCGGAACTGCAAGACTCGCTTGGATTTCCGATTATACCCTGTTTACCAACTTAAACGAAGCCGATAAGGAAAGCGATATGTATTCCGAATTCACTGGTGATTTCGGAAACGATCAGGACAGTGCCGGAGTCTCCGAATTCTGATCCGCGCTGTTGATCAATCGCTTTATTTTTTCGATTTCCTTAATTGGAGGATTTTTTATACTGCACTCATTTTTATTTTTCTGCCGTTTGACTTCGTGAATCGGCTGTTCTTTTATTTTTGGATTGAAAAATTCATAATAGAATCGGTATAACTGAAAAACACTTTATAAAGGATTTTAACAATGAATGATTTTAACAGCAATGACGATAAAGAATCATTGACCGGTTACAATGGACAGAATACAGCCGGCAACGGAAACAGTACCGCTTCATCGACCGGCGACAATGTGTCCGGATCCTCGGACGGAAAAAATACAACCGGCGGAAATTTCAATTCTTTCGGTCAGATTCCTGACCGCATTGACACCGCGCCGAACAATAATAACGCCGCCGGTAATTCGGCTTCCAGTAATAACGGAAATTTTAACGGCAATTCGCGAAATAACGGCGGAAGTTCGAATAACGGCGGACCGCAAAACATGGCCGGAGGGGGAGCCGGGACCAGAACTTGGAGCGGTATTAATGAAAAATATCAACCGCGTCAGGCGCGTCAGGCGTTCAG